>JAYUUS010000141.1:0-12661 GCA_043754435.1 Rhodanobacteraceae bacterium | reverse complement strand
AAAACTTACCGCCTGCGTCTTTCACGCCTTCGCTAACGACGACCACGCAATAGCCGACGCTGGCAACCGTTGCTTTAACGGCATCCAAGAATTTCGCTTCATCAAACGCGATTTCCGGAAATAAAATCAAATGTGGCGCGCTATCCTTGCCTTTGCCCGCCAGCCCAGCCGCTGCCGCCAGCCAGCCCGCGTGGCGCCCCATGACTTCATAGACAAACACTTTCGTCGAGGTTTCCGCCATTGCAGCCACGTCGAGTGAAGCTTCCAGCACACTGACGGCGGTGTATTTCGCCGCCGAGGCAAAGCCGGGGCAAACATCCGTTACAGCCAAATCATTGTCAATCGTTTTGGGCACGCCGACGCAGATTAAATCCAGCCCGCGCTCGGCAGCAAGTGCTGCAATTTTATTCGAGGTATCGGCGCTATCGTTGCCGCCGTTATAGAGAAAATAGCCAATATCGTGCGCCGCACACACGTCCAAAAAGCGCTGATATTTCACCGCGTCGGTCACCGCGTCCTTCAATTTGTAGCGGCAGGAGCCAAATGCGCCGCCGGGCGTGTGCGCCAAGGCTTTAATCGCGGCATCGCTTTCATCGGTGGTGTCGAATAATTCTTCGCGCAGCACCCCGAGGATGCCGTTTTTGGCCGCGTAAACCCGGCCAATTTTGGCTTTGTTGCGCCGGGCGGTGGCGATCACCCCGGCAGCGGAGGTGTTAATCACAGCGGTAACACCACCAGATTGCGCGTAGAGGAGGTTTTTAGCAGGCGATGCCATAAGTTTTAGTGCCTCGAAGTAAGAATGAGTTTGACGAATTATACTTGTGACGTTAGCGTATCGGGTTTGGTGGCTTGAAGTTTCAATCAGGTCCATTGGATCATCGTTCAATTGATAAAGCTGTCCAGCACACCCGTTTTTTTGCCGTGGCAACACATTCAAACCAAACCTGTTTTGTCTAGGCAAAACCTTCAAACCACACTTGAATTGTGCGTGATTTATGCGCACAGAGGATCGAAACACGCATGCGCATAATTTTGTTGGGGGCCCCTGGGTCTGGCAAAGGCACTCAAGCGACACTGTTGCGGGATCGTATGAACTTGGTTCATATCTCGACCGGTGATCTTTTACGCGCCGCGCGTGCTGCGGGCACGCCCCTTGGCTTAAAAGCCAAAGATGTGATGGATCGCGGGGAGTTGGTCAGTGACGATATCGTCCTGAGCATGCTTGAGGAGCGTTTGCATCAAGCCGACGCTCAAGACGGTGTGATTTTCGATGGTTATCCACGCAATGTTGCCCAAGCGGACGCGCTAACCTCCATGTTGGCAAAAATGGCGATGCCGCTTAAAGCCGCGATTTTGCTGGATGTTTCACATGCGGTGCTGCTCAATCGCTTAGCGGAACGCGCCAAGAAAGAAGGCCGCGTCGATGACACACCAGAAGTGATCGCCAATCGCCTGAATATCTATCACAACCAAACCGAGCCAGTGGTTGGCTATTATCAGCAGCGCGGCTTGCTCAGCAAAATTGCGGGCGAAGGGTCGATGGAAGATATTTATGCGCAAATCGCAGCGGTGCTGAAAAGTTAGCCATTGAAGCTGGGATTGTCAGCCCGCTTACCTAAAGCAGAAGTTGTTTGCGTATGCGGATCCTAAAAGCACTGCTTGCAGGGGTTGACTCCAGCGACAAAAATGCGTGCCCATCCCGTTCGCAAAGTGCACGAATATCGAGCTCAGCGAGTGGATCGTCGGTTAAAACGCAGAGTTCAGCCCCGGCGAAAACTCCTTTGAGCGCTTGTTTAGTCAACACCAGTGGCCACGGGCAAGGCTTGCCGAGTGCATCAAGGGTTGTTATGGTTTTAAAATCAGCCATAGATTTAAGTCAGCCATATTAAGTTCGTCAGAGAATTCGTTTTGTCATTCGCCACTGGGAAACGCTTGCATGATCCAGCTGCTATTTTATTTTTTTGAGCTGCTGAGCCTTAAGGGTAGCCCATCAGATGCGCCGTATTCGGCCAACTTGCTGGCGGCACTGATCTTGGTTGATATTAGTTTAGTCGCGATCGGCAACTATGGTTTCGGCAGTGCCAACGCCATAGTGGATGCCATTGTCAGCCCGGCGCTACTGGTTGCAGGGATCGCAGGCATCCTGGCATTGCGCAACACTTCTGCACGCTTAATGCAAACCTTGACGGCATATTTTGGTGCCGTTGTGCCACTGAAGCTGTTAACTCTGGGGCTAGCGTTGGTCTACCAAACCTTCAATGCCCCCCAAGCGGGCACGCTTGCGAATTTTTTTGCGCTAGGCATGCTGTGTATGGTGCTTTGGCATACGGCTTTGCTGACGCACATTTTGCGTGCCAGCGCGAATTGGTTTGCCGTTCAGGCGCTACCTGCAGCCATTGCTTTGACGATTTTTATGGCGGTGGGTGCGCAGCTGTTGATGCCAGTAGGGTGAAAATTTTTGGTTTGGACACGGGAAAAATATTAGCTTTGGGGCGAGCAGCATTTAAATCAAAAAAGAGCGCCGAAGCGCTCCTTTTTCTTTACCGAAGTCTGGAAAGACGGATACGACTTAAGCTTGACGCCGACCCACTAACACGACACCAAAGCCCAAGAGGCCCGTCACCAACAGCATTAGACTGATATTGCCGAGAGTAGGAACGGGTACTACGGGTGCTACGACAGGTGGTGGGCCAACGATGACAGGGATTGCCCCAAAAGACGTCGCAGCCGAAAAGGTTGTACTGCCACCCGCAGGAATAGCCACATCCCAGCCAAGAGCGGCGCCATTGTCGATACAGGCGGCGGTATTGACGGTGTTATCGAGTGCACCGGCACCGATTTGTGACCAAATGTTGCTGAAACCCGTGGCGCTAAAAGAGGTTGCGGCCGGCGTACCTTGTGAGATGTGCAAAATCGTGTAGGTTGGTGTGACCCCAGCGCACGTTTGCCCGCCTGGAGCACCAGACTGCGATTCCCGGAATGGCTTGCCGCTATCGCTGGACGCTAAATAGATATCGCTGCCCAGAAATACCCGCACGCTGACAGGGGCTGCTGCGCTGTTGCTCAATGTGAAGGCCTTACGGAAGAAGTTCTCACCGTTGACATAGGTTACCCGTTGACTGGCCGATAGCGTGGCCCCCAAAGTTCCCGTTGTTGTGACGGTAAACGGAGCAGCGGTGGTTCCGCTACCGCTTACGCTGCTTGCGGTTGGTGCGCCGTAAGGAACAAGTGTGCCTAAGCCTGAGGTGGCCGTCGAGCCATGCGCGCTGAAGCTGGGTGCATACAAAGTACTGCCCACGCGCACCATCCAACCCATATCTGCCAATGTGGTCTGTGTGCTTGGGTAGATTTGACCCGTTGCGCCACCGTCAATTGTGGTATTAAAAACTTGGAATGACATGTCGTCGCCGACGTTCACTTTGAGAGGTACGCCATTGATTGTGGTCAAAGCGAGCGCTGCATCGGGCGTTTGGGTAGTGCCTTTGGCCATTGCATAGCTAGATAATGCGGTTATCAATAGCGTGCTCAGTACATGTGTTGGTCTCATTAAAATCTTCCTTATTATTAGATTGATTATCAGATTGTAATTATTATTTAGGGTTTAAGACTAGGAGTTTAGGCCAAAAAGCTAGCAATTTTCTAAGCCACCTAACGTGTTACTGTAGCAGAAGTTTACTTCAAACATAGATGCAGCATAGCGAATGCACCTAAACTTTGCGCGCCAGCAATAACCAGCCTGGAACCGGCTTGTCTGCTTCCAATCTCGACTCAATCGCTACCAGCGTGACTATTTCCAAACCTGCTTGCTGACAGCATATGCGCAAATAATTTGCGCTGTGCTCGAAGCGGCCGTTCGGCTTCAGCACAAATTGACCAGCGCTGCCAGAATCGGTTTCCACATTCAGGCAAATGACGCCGTTTTTAGTCAGCACGCGTGCCAGCTGTTTGAAGGTTTCTAGCAGCGGGCCAAAATAAACCAAGGTTTCAGCCAGCACGATCGCATCAAAGCGGCTCTCCGTGCACGACGTTAAAAACGCGCCTATTTCTTCGTTATGTAGGGCAGCGTAGCCCTGCGCTTGGGCCAACATGGCGCTCGATAGATCGACACCCGTTAGCGTGTAGCCCGGCAACTCCGGTGCCATTAGGCCGGTGCCACAGCCTAAATCCAGCACGCTTGCAGGCGCTGGGAGTTGCGTCTGCAGGGCGCGTGCAATCAGTTTGTGCGCGTGAAAGCGCGCTGCCTGCATTTGCAGATTATAAAGTGGCGCGAAGTGATTAAAGAGTGCAGTGATGTAGGCATCATCGGCGCGCAGCGGTGCTTTATCGGTATTTACTTTCAACAAATACAGCGCGATTGGATCGTTCGGCTGGGCTGCTAACATACCTTCAAGCAGCTCAACGGTTTGATGCGTTTTACCGCTGGCGATTAACACACGCAGAAGTTGGGTATCGCGCGCCGGCTCTGCGCCAAAGCGGCGGCGCATTTCTTGTAGCAGCGCAATCGCGCGCTCGGGGAATTTCGCCTGTTCGTGCACACTGGCTAATGCCAGCCAAATATCGACGCGGTTTTGATCTAGGCTCATAGCCGTGGTCAAGGCGCGCTCGGCCCGGGTAATTTCACCCATGCTTAGGCGCACTTTGCCTAAATTAATCCACGCGGCGACAAAGTTTTTGTTTAACAAAAGCGCTGACTCAAAAGCCAACGCGGCGTCGGCTAGGCGGTTCAGCGCACACAAAACATTGCCCAGTTCAAAGCGCGGCGCGGGAATACGCGGCGCGCGATTGGCGGCGTCTTCAAGTAAATCCAAGGCATCATCAAAACGCCCTTCACGCGCTGCCAGCACGCCCGCCCAATAGTTGAACTGCGGTCCCGCTCCAAATGTCGCTTGCTTTTGCTTGAGCAGCTCTCGCATTTGCACAAACTGATTCGCAAGTGCCGCTGCCGTTAAGGCTTGCACCGTTTCCTGATCCATGACGGCATTATTATCGGGTATAGCGTGGTGACTATCGCGCTTAGTCGGTTGCTGGCTTTGAAATAGAGTCATCTGGTTTTCTATAGGTAAATCTAAAAAACGCGGCAAAAAACCGCTTTTAAATAGCGCGATTCGGGCACATGCGCCATGAACGGGTGGTCGCTACCGGCGCCGGTGACCTTCAATATCTGCACTGTGCGCCCGGCAAAGAACGCCGCGCGCCGCAGCATGCCGAGAAATTCCTCCTCGCTGACCAAGCCGGTACAGGAGCACGTTAAGAAAATGCCACCCGGCTTCACCATCGCCATCGCCAGTTTATTCATGTCGAGGTATTTTTTCAGCGCGGTCAGCACTTGTTCCCGATCACGTGTCAATTTGGCGGGGTCTAAAATCACCACGTCGAACTTCTCGCCATTGATTGCGCTGTCACGCAGCCAGGGAAAAATATCCGCCTGCACAAAACGCACCTTTGCGTTATTCAAGCGCGCATTTTGCTCAGCGGTGGCCAGCACAGTTTCATCAATGTCAACCGCAACAACTTCTTCCGCATTGCCAAGAGCCTTGGCGTATATAGCAAAACCGCCCGAGTTACAGCACAAGTCCAGCACCCGCTTGCCATTGCAAAATTCCGCTAACAGCTTGCGCGAATCCCGCTGATCGGCAAAAAAGCCGGTTTTGTGGCCGGTGCCGGGGGCCGCATGAAATTTCAAACCGTGTTCAGTGATGACGACCGGCGGCGGCGGCGCAGGCATTTGGCAATCAAAGGATTCTTGCTTGCCCACATGCTCTTCAGCAAACCAAAAGTGCGTCGCACCTGGATAAAATTCCTCCAGCGCCTTGCGAATCACATCGCGCTGCCGCCACATGCCGGCGGAAAAATACTCCAGCACTAACGTGTTGCCGAAGCGGTCAATAATCAGGCCAGATAAATCATCGCCCTCGGAATGCACCAGTCGATACGCGTCCGTTACTGCATCTAAGCGCAACACTTCCCGGCGCAAAGCCACGGCATCGCGCAGTTTGCGGGCGAAGTATTCGGCATCAATCGCTTCGTGCGGGTTGGTCGTCAACACGCGTAAAGCAATGCGCGAATGGCCGTTGTAAAAACCGCGCCCAACCCAGTTATCAGTAGCGTCAATAATGTCAACGACGGTGCCCGAGCGCGGCTTGACGACCGGTTTTTCCACCATTTTTTGAAACACCCACGGGTGGTTCGAGCGCCGCTCAATCTTCATTTTGACGACAATGGCGTCATCCGCTGGCGTGTAGTCAATACGCGGACGCGGCTGGCGCACGTATTCAGCCGGGCGGGTGGCATCGTCGTCACCACCTTCTGCGTCGCGATCAACGCGTGGCGGCCCCTGAAAGTTGGGTCTTGGCTTGGATTCAAAGCCGGGCCTAGCAAAGCGCGACGGCGGATATCCGGGTTTGCCGGCGTAATTTGACTTTGTCGAGCCATCGCGGCCAGCGGAGGCAGCACGATTGGCTAACACCGTGCGTTTGCGACGATCAGGCTTAGGGCCAGAAAATTTGCCGCCACGGCCGGGTGGGTTTGGGCCACCTTTGCTATCGCCTTGGTCATCGCGTTGGTTTGACATGGTTTGCCGCTACAAGCAAAAAGAGGCAAAGTTTAGGTGCCAGCGGCTGAACCAATGCAGCCGCCGCTTAAGCGCAAAAAACTTGGCTTAACTTGCTTATGTTGGATCGTGCTGCCAAGGCAGCACTTACAAATCTTCCAAACTGCCAGCGGTGCCCGCCTTGGCCTGCGCCACGGTCACTTTTGGCACCCGCATCGCGGACACCATACTAGTGGTGACCTTCAAATTGCCGGCAACGATATTGCCGGACTCCATAAAGCCTTCATTGCCATCAAAATCTAAACATAAGCCGCCCGCTTCACGCACCAGCAAAATGCCTGCCGCCATATCCCAGGGCTTGAGGCCAAATTCAAAGAAGCCATCAAAACGCCCGCAGGCGACAAAGGCTAGATCTAATGCTGCGCTGCCAAAGCGGCGCAAATCTTCGGCTTGCGTCAATAATTGCTTGATCATGCGCAGCTGCGTCGGCAGGCGCGCGCGCTGGCGCGGTGAAAAGCCGGTGCCAATCAACGCGCCCGCGACACTGGTTTTATTGCCCACGCGAATGCGCTTATCGTTCAAAAATGCGCCAGAACCTTTGTGCGCAGTAAAAAGTTCCTCGCTCATCGGGTTGTACACCACCCCGGCAATCGGCACGCCTGCTTCCACCAGGGCGATTGAGATCGAAAAAAACGGCAGCCCACGCAGGAAATTGCTAGTGCCATCGAGCGGGTCAATAATCCACTGAAAGCGGCTTTTAACGTTGCCAGAATAGCCCGACTCCTCGCCCAATATGCCATGATCTGGGTAGGCCCGGCGCAGTTCTTTGATGATTTCAGCTTCCGCCATCCGATCCACATCGGTTACGAAGTCCATGCGCTCTTTTTCGACCACTTGTAGCGAATCAAGCTTGCCCAAGGAGCGCAAGATAACCTTGCTGGCATTGCGCGCAGCTTGGACCGCGATATTGACGACGGGTTTACGCATAAAGATCGCTTTGAATTCTTAAGGCGCGCAGGGTAGCAAAGCGTTGGCCCTACGCACAGTCAAAAGCGTTTCGGCGCTCAGCGCGGAGCAAGCACCGGGGCAGAATTGAAATAGTTCAGTGCAATGTCTTGAGGCGCTGTTGTCTAAAGCAATACCTGCCGCGTCGAGCCTAAAAGTGCGTGAATTTCGCGCTCAACCGCAACATCAATCATATATTCCGGCCGTTGACCGTTTGGGCAAAGCAAGCTGGGAGTTGTGCCAAATAAGCGACAAATGAGTGGGCGCTGGGCGTAAATTTCACAGCCGTGTTTGCCCAAATAGGGGCAGTTTAATTCGCGTAAAGCCGCGTCATGCTCGGCGTCTGATTTGACCGGTAGACGCGCCATTTCCTCGGATGACACCGTGACTGGCCCGCAGCAGTCATGGCAGCCTTTAATGCAGCTAAAGGTTGGGATTTTGGTGCGTAATTGGTTGATTTTTAAATTGTTTTTCGTCATTTGCGCCAGTTTAACGGGTTTACATTAAGCTCGGGGTTTTGGTGACTTATATTTAGAGTTGTAGCGATGAATATTGATGACGACAATGCGTTGCGCAGTGCAAGTCTAGTGTTAAAGCGCAATTCGTTCAAAAATCAATTTGGGCCGATGATTTATCAGCGCGGCTTGATGTTGGCGAAAAGCGCTAGCGTTGGCAAATTCGATATCAAAGTGTCGACGAAGCAAACTTGGCAGGTGTTTGAGATTCGGGGTGTAGTTGGCTCACAAAGTAATGCACGTAAAAGTTATCAAGTGCGGGTGAGTTTTTCTGCGGGCAAGGTTTACAATTTAACCTGCACTTGCTCTTGCCCATATAGCGTTGACTGTAAGCACGCTGTGGCGCTGCTGCAGTGCGTGCTGGACTCTGGCGCAAAACTGCTTGATGCCGAGCGTGCGCTTGACGCCAAATATGCCCCAAAAACCCTGCTGGTCGCAAAACTTGCGCCAACGGCTGGACAAAACGATGCGCTAGAGCGGGATAAAGTGCGCGCCTTGCTGGAATTGGAGGCGCAAAAATCTGGTTTTACCTTAGCACAGCTCGGTTTTGACGCAGCAAAACTGGGCGCGCAGGCACGAATAGATCGCCAAGCGGAGCTTAGCGCGCAGCAAAGTCTTCATGATACCGCCGCCATTAATGCGCTTGAAGATGAGAAAAACTTCCGCCAATGGGCGAATTGGTTCAGCACCTTTGATCACAAGCCCAGCTTGGAACCCTACGAAGAAGCGCCAAGCTATGACACTAAGCCGATCACCAATATCGCCTTTGTGCTGAGCTTTGACAAAGTGCTAACGCTGCGGCCGATGCAGGTTTTAACCAGTCATGAGGGCACGACTAGAGCGGGTATTCGCGCGGTGCCTTTGCCCAATCTGGTGCGCGACTCTAACTTTCTTTTTCGTGACCTTTGGGCGCTCTACCCGCCGAAATTTCGGTCGATTTTGCAATTAGTATTTGCCAACACCACCGCTGATACCTATAAAAACACCAGCTATCAGTTGCTCGGCGAATTAGGCGAGCGCACTTTGACGGCACTGTTCGAATACCCGGTGTATCTAGATAAATTCGCAACTCGGGCGCTGAGCTTGGGCGAACTGCGTGCACTTTCAACGCGTTGGCTGCCGGGGACAGATGGCAGCCTTAAAGTCACGGCCACAGTCGAACCGAGCGCCACATTGTTTGCGCTTGAAAATATGTGGTATTTCGATGCGGCAACGGGCGAGATTGGCCGTGCGCCAGGTATTTCCGGCGCACAGTACGCGCTAATGCAAACCTTGCCGCCGCTACGCCCGGCAAATGCGGATCGTGCTGCTGATGGCATGATGGCACGCGCGAAACTGGTTGAATTGCCTTTTCCGGTGCAGTTAACGCGGCGCGCAATTAGTTGCCAACCGAAGCCGGTGCTGATTTTGGAGCGCGTACCGCTGCTGTTATCCAGCAAAGATACGGCTGCCGGAGTCACGATGCTCGGTGCGCGTTTGGTGTTTGAATATGAAAACGTGCGTGCGCCGGATCTGCGCGATAAAACCTATCGCGCAACGCTCGCGGGTGCAATCGTCGAAGTGCAGCGCTGGCAGCAATTTGAAGACGAAATTCGCATGCGGTTGCGCGGCTTTAAGCTGGAGCGCTTGGCGGACGGCGATAATCCGCATCCATATTTTGCCGCGATTCGGCAAAGCCACTGGCTGCGCGTGGTGGACACTTATTATCGCTATCAATTTGAGGATTGGTTCCCGCTGATTGCACCGATTGAGGCCGCTGGCATTGCCGTCGAAATTGATGCGCAGCTGCCGTTGGAGCTATTGGATGCGCCCGAGGATTGGTTTGCGGATCTGGACGATACCGGTGAAAGTGACTGGTTCAATTTGGCGCTCGGCATCGTCATTAATGGCGAACGCGTGTCTTTACTGCCGATTTTGGTGCAGGCATTGGCAAGTAATCGACTGACTTTGCAGCCAGCACCCGGTGAAGCGCCTGATGCCGTCTGGCTTGCCGCACTCGATGAGCGCCGCCGCATTCCCTTACCGCTGGCAAAGATTCGCACCTTAATTGCGCCGATTGTGGAGTGGCTGGATGGGCTCAATGGCGATCTGTTGCGCCTGCCGAAGCTGCGTGCGGCGGTTTTTGATGAGTTAAGCGCGGGCGAAATATCGGTACGCTGCTCACAGGCGTTGACGAAACTAGCGAAAGTGACGAGCGGCGCGCTGAATCACAGGCGCTGCAAAGTGCCAAAAACCCTGAAAGCGACGCTGCGCGGCTATCAGCACGATGGTTTGGACTGGCTCAGTTTTTTGGGCGAACACGGTTTAGGCGGCGTGCTTGCCGACGATATGGGTTTGGGCAAAACGATTCAGGTGTTGGCGCATATTTTGGCGGAGCGCGCGGCCAAGCGACTCGCGGGCCCGGTGCTGATTGTGATGCCGACTAGCTTAATTCCAAACTGGTGCAGCGAAGCCAAGCGGTTCGCGCCAGTGTTAAAAGTGCTGACCTTGCACGGCGCATTTCGGGCGGCAAAATTTAATCAAATTGCGGCGCACGATGTGGTGTTAACCACTTATGCCCTGCTGTTTCGCGACGAGGACGCGCTGGCTGAGCACAAATTTGCGCTGGCGGTTTTCGATGAGGCGCAAGCGATCAAAAACCCGCAAGCCAAAGCCGCCCTTGCGGCGCGCCGTATTCGCGCGGATCGCCGCATCGTGATGAGCGGCACGCCGCTGGAAAATCACTTGGGCGAGCTGTGGGCGCAGGTGGATTTGGTGCTTCCAGGTTTGCTAGGCCCGCAAAAAGCCTTTGCTACGCGCTTTCGTACACCGATTGAGAAATTTGGCGACAACGAGCGCAGCAAAATTCTAGAAAAGCGCTTGAAGCCGTTCTTGCTGCGCCGCACGAAAAGCGAAGTCGCCAGCGATTTGCCCGCGAAAACCGAAATCACCCGCGCCGTGGCGCTGGAAGGCGGTCAGCGCGAGCTGTATGAAACGCTGCGTTTGGCGATGAATAAAAAGGTGCGCGATGCGGTCGCGGCGCGCGGCATTAAGCAATCCAGCATCGTCATGTTGGATGCGCTGCTAAAATTGCGGCAAGCCTGCTGTGACCCGGCGCTGGTCAAGCTACCCAGCGCGCGCAAGGTGAAAGGTTCGGCAAAGCGCGAAATGTTGCTGGAGATGTTGGCAGAACTGATCGAAGAAGGTCGCCGTGTGCTGGTGTTTTCGCAGTTCACCGAGATGCTGGACTTGATTGAAAGCGATCTTAATGCGCAAAAAATCCTCTACTTGCGCTTGGACGGCAGCACGCTTGATCGTGCTACGCCGGTGCGGCGTTTTCAAGCTTTAGAAGTGCCGGTGTTTTTGATCAGCCTAAAAGCGGGTGGCGTAGGGTTAAATCTAACCGCCGCAGACACCGTTATTCATTACGACCCGTGGTGGAATCCGGCGGTGGAAAATCAGGCCACCGACCGTGCGCATCGGATTGGTCAAGACAAGCCGGTGTTTGTCTACAAATTGGTGTGCAGCGACACCATTGAGGAGAAAATAGTGGCGCTACAGGCGAAAAAGGCAGCGCTTGCCAATGCAATCATGAGCGGGGGCAGCTCAACCGCGTTGAAATGGGACGCGGAGGCGATTGCGCATTTGTTTGGCGCGCAAGAATAGTAGTGCGCTTTTGATACCCCCAAAACCGATTTTTCGATTCTTACCCGCCATTTGCCAGCTCTAGCCACAAAATGGCACATTCGACAACTTAAATTTAACTGCGGCGTTGCCGTGGAGCCACCATGACTGAATCTGCCGCGCCGCCAGCCAACCCGGCCGCCAACTTGCCCGCCCACTCAACAGACTATAAAGCCACGCTGCATTTGCCGGAAACTGCGTTTCCAATGAAGGGTGATTTAGCGAATCGTGAGCCCACAGCGTTAAAAATTTGGGCCGAGAACGACTGGTATTTTGCCATTCAGCGCGCCACCGCTAACCGCCCGCGCTTTGTGCTGCACGACGGCCCGCCGTATGCGAACGGCGATATTCACCTTGGCCACGCAGTTAATAAGGTGTTGAAAGATATTGTGGTGAAGTCGAAATTGCTGAGCGGTTTCAACGCACCCTATGTGCCCGGCTGGGATTGCCACGGCCTGCCGATTGAAGTTGCGGTCGAGAAAAAAGTAGGCAAAGTCGGTGCGAAAATTGATGCCGCGACGTTCCGCGCCGAGTGTCGCAAGTTCGCCGCCGCGCAAATTGACAAGCAGCGTGAAGATTTTAAGCGTTTAGGCGTGCTGGGCGATTGGTCAAACCCGTATCGCACGATGGATTTTCATTACGAGGCCAATCAGGTGCGCGCCTTGGCGAAAATTTTCGCGAACGGCCATGTCGTGCAGGGCAAAAAGCCGGTCAACTGGTGCTTTGACTGTAAAAGTGCGCTGGCGGAAGCGGAAGTTGAATACGCCGAAAAAATTGACCCAGCGGTCGACGTTATGTTTCCGGTCGCAGATGCCGCAAAACTTGCCGCTGCCTTTGGCTTGAGCGCACCTGTTGCGGATGCTTTTGCGGTTATTTGGACGACGACGCCGTGGACGCTGCCGTCGAATCAAGCGATTTCGGTGCATCC
>JAYUUS010000140.1:0-4176 GCA_043754435.1 Rhodanobacteraceae bacterium | reverse complement strand
GCGGTGAGCGGTGAGCGGTGAGCGGTGAGCGGTGAGCGGTGAGCGGTGAGCGGTGAGCGGTGAGCGGTGAGCGGTGAGCGGTGAGCGGTGAGTGGTGAGTGGTGAGTGGACAAAGGTCATAAATCGCCTAAAGACTGTAAAATTTGGCGAAGACTAACCAGGTCCTGTTTGAGTACGCAAGTTATAATGCGCCCGGCATTCAGGTAGGCAGCGTCATATTTTCCAGAAATAGCGCAGTTAACGCAAAATTTGAAACCGCGCACGACAGCCTCGGTCTGCCCAGATGCCTTCGCGGGTGAAGCCCCAGGTTTGATTTTGCACGCAGGCAGTCTTGGAAAGCTGGCGAATCAAAGTAACGCCGCGCCCTGTTTCGGTGCGGCACAAGGTGTAGCGGCCATCGCGGCTGGCACATTCGATTTGATCTTGCCCATAGACCGGCAGTTCGCGGCGCATGCTGCCGACTAAATAGCTGTAGCGCTGCTGCTGCTCACGATATTCAGGCTCATTGGCGAACTGCGGCGGTATCCAAAAACCGCTTTCTGGCGTGCAGGCCTGACAAACTTGGCCATTTTGATCCACCCATCGCAATTGTCGCGCGTCAAAGCGCACGGGCAAACCCGTTTGTGCGAAGCCGCCGCCAAAACCAACACCCGCACGCGGCGCGCTGATTGGCCGACCATCTGGCTGGGGCGCCATCGGTCCTGCCAGTGCTTGCGAGAATCGACGGCGCTCTTTGCGGTATTCGGCAGATGTGGCGAACTCATCGGGAATCCAAAAACCGGTGCTTGGATCACAGCGCACGCATTCACCGTTGCGATCAAACCAAGCCAATTCATAGGGTGAGAAAAAATAACCATCGGCAAACGCATAGCGACTCTGCTGCGGCGCCGCGCCAATCAGATCAACCGGCACGCCATAGCCAGAATCGTTGCTGCAATACGTGCAAGGCTGGCCATTGCCGGTAAACCAACCCATTGTACGGGTATCAAAATACTCGCCATTCGAGCCCGGCTCGACGCGATAGTATTTGGAGTTTACTTCCTTGCCCGCAGGCACTTCGCTACTGGTAGGCACTTCGATCGAGGTTTGTGCCAGCGCACTCGTGACAATATCGGCGTTTAATAGCGTTGCGGCGGCGATCATCAAGGATAATTTCATTGCAAACTCCAATGGGTGTGGGCTAAACGAACTGTATAGAACGCCGCTCAATAACACTAGCGCGCTTTGTTAAGCCTTATTGCGTTGGCTCAAAGCGGTTCGCCGCGCGATTTTTGCGTACTTTTGTCGGGTCCCAAATTTGCCCGTTCATGGCCACATAAACGCCCGGCTTTTTACATTGCACGGCTGCAACCGCGACACCAATGTTAAACACCGCATCCGAACCCTGAAAGCGGGCGGGGTTTAACGCGCCGGTAATCACGATGGTTTTGCCGGGAATATCCATTAGCCGCAGCGCAGTCGCTACCATCGTATCGGTGCCGTGCGTGACTAAGATGTGGTGCGCGCTTTGTGCGGCAATCGTAGCGCGGATCAAATCCCGATCCGCATCGGTGATGTGCAGACTATCTTTGCGCATCAATGCGATCACTTCAAAACTAAAGCCAGCACCAATGGCCTCTAAAATTTTGCCAATTTGCGGCTCACCAATCTGAAAGTTCGACAGATCATCGAAATAAATTTTATCAATCGTGCCGCCGGTGGTGACGATCACTAAGTGCTGCATCGGAATAGAGTCGGACATGGATGCGGTAAGCGCTGGTTTGTAGCGTCAAAGTATGCCTTATGCGCAGCCGTTTGCTGAGGCAAAGCAACCTCAAACGCCGTTTGCTTGTAAAAAACAAAGACCAATCAAACACCCGTGAATTGCGTTCGTTATACTCAGCTGACTAATGCAATAAATTGAACCTATGAAAAAATCTGGACTGTACCTTTTGGCGCTGGTGATCGCCGCAATTGGCTTGAGCGGCATGTTCTACAAATGGCGCGTATTGAAATTCCCGCTGGTGCCGAATCAGCAGGTACAAGTTTGGACGGTGGAAGCGCGCGTTGAAGTACAAAGCGATGGTGGCCCGAACACCATTACTTTACATGTGCCCAGCATGGCTCCGGGAGAAACGCCAGGATTTCTGATCGTAGGCGAAAATCTGATATCCCGAGAATATTCGCATGACTACGGCGTCGACGCAGGCCGAGTCTCCGAATGGACCACCAGCACCAGTGTCAAGCGTAGGCAAGCTTTGTACTATCGCGCCGATGTGATTCGTGATGGCGAAAACGGCAGAATCGTACCGGACCAAACGAAGGCGAAAATGGCGGCCGCACCGGTGCTAGATGAGGCCTCACACGCGGCGCTCGAAACTATATTTGATCGCGTACAAAAAGGCTCAGCCGATTCCATCGGCTTCGCGCGCGATTTCGTCCGCCGCTTTGCAGGCGAAGATTTAGGCGATGAAGCGCAGATTTTGATGCTGGATCGCAACACGCCAATCGAACGCGCGCGCTTTTTTGCGTCTGCATTGAGCCTGCGCAATATCAGCGCACGCGTCGCGCAGGGCTTTCCGCTTGGGGATGAAGAACCTAGTAAAACCTTAACGCCGTATTTGCAGGTGCATGACGGCAGCGAATGGGTCACGATTAATCTCAAAAATGGTGATCGCGGCTTCCCAGAAGATTTTTTTCTGTGGAGCAAGTCGGATAAGCCAATCCTGAATGTATCCGCCGATGCCCAGGCTAACGTTGAATTTGCCGCCCTGCCGGATTTGTCTGACGCCCTGACCGTGGCGCAACGCCGCACCGACGTGCGCGACGGGCGATTACTGAACTATTCGCTGCTTTCTTTGCCCGCTAGCGTACAGGCGAACTATCGTTTGCTGCTGATGGTGCCGGTCGGTGCGTTTATTATGCTGCTGCTGCGTAACGTGATCGGCATTAAAACCTTCGGCACGTTTATGCCGGTGCTGATTGCGCTGGCGTTTGATAAAACCAAACTGCTGAGCGGCGTGATTTTATTCATCACGATTGTGGGCCTTGGCCTATTGGTGCGGTTTTTCATGGAGAAAATTCGCCTGCTGCTGGTGCCGCGCTTAACCGCAGTGCTGATTTTGGTGGTGATGCTAATGGCGTTCGTATCGATCTTAAGCAACCGCTTAGGCTATGACGTGGGCATGAGCGTGGCGTTGTTCCCGATTGTAATTATGGCGATGACCATTGAGCGCATGTGCGTCGCCTGGGACGAACGCGGTCCCGGCTTTGCGATGCAGCAAGGTTTTGGCTCGCTGGCGACCGCGTGTTTAGCGTATTTGGTGATGAGCTGGGAGCCGCTGAAACATTTGTTCTTCGTCTTTCCTGAGCTATTGCTGGTGCTGTTTGCACTTACTTTGTTGGTTGGTCGCTATTCGGGCTATCGCTTGACGGAGTTGTGGCGCTTTAAGAGTTTGGCGAAGTAACGATGCTGACGTCGGTACGTTTGCAGGGCTTCAAAAGCTTCACCGATGCCACGGTGAAGCTGGCACCGCTGACGGTGCTGATTGGTGCGAATGGCAGTGGTAAGAGTAATTTTGTTGAGGCATTGGATCTTTGTGACCGACTCTGGCGAGGCATTGATCCGCGTATCGCCGTCGATGGCGACGATGGATTTATAACTCCAATTCGCGGCGGTTTTCGAAGCTTCAAGCACGGTGCAATGATCCAAAATACTTATCAAGATCACGTTGAGTCCTTTGATTTCGAAGATCCAAAGAAACCAGTTTCACGTGCTGTTCCCAAGCAATTAGTTTCCGGGGTTTTGCGAAATCTTGGCCGTGCCCAAGTGCTGAATTTGGTTCCTGACATACTTCGAAAATATAATCGCTTGGATAGCGGCAGGCTTCAGTTGCATAGCAACGGCTACGGTTTTTCAGCGGTAGCGGATCAAATTTGCTCTGATTCCAAGTCCAAACAAGCTTTTTTAGACTGGCTTAGCGAGCTTAGGCCCGACCAGATTTCCGACGTCGAAACTCGTAAAGGCGCTGTCGAAGACGTACTGTTTGGTGTTGTTGAAAAGCACGGAGAGTGGATGGGCGCGCCAGCACTTTCCGATGGCACGTTGCGTTTTGCCGCCATGGTTGTCGCGCTATTTCAGCGCCAAAAACCAAACGTTATTTGCATCGAAGAAATCGAAAACGGCATGCATCCGGC
>JAYUUS010000139.1:0-12713 GCA_043754435.1 Rhodanobacteraceae bacterium | reverse complement strand
CCTTTTCCCCTAACTCCTAAATTCATGGACTTCCTAATTCCAAGTGCGTATGCCCAAGCGGCCGGTGCGCCTGCACCGGGGGGCAGCTTTTTGACGTTTTTGCTGCCGCTTGCCGTAGTGATTGTCATGATGTTTTTCATGACGCGCTCGCAAAATAAGCGTGCAACTGAGCAATCACGTATGGTTGCGGGCCTGCAGCGCAATGAGGAAGTGGTTATTTCAGGCGGTATCGCGGGCCGTATTGACGAAGTGGGTGACACCTACTTGACGTTAGAAATCGCCCCCAACGTCAAAATTAAAGTCGAAAAAAACGCCGTGAGCAAATTATTGCCTAAAGGCGCGCTCAAAGGCTGAAACCCGATTTAGATTCTAAAACGAATCAGGCGCACTTGAAAAAACCTATCGTCGCGCCCAAAACCACACAGCATATCGCAGCCTGATACCCCAGTTCACCCCTTCGCGCGGTTAGCTTCGCGCAAACTTAATCCCCGCGCCCATGACGCGGGGTCATCTCAAGGACGACAGATGTTTGACTACCCCAAATGGAAGTATTGGATTATCGCGGCAGTAGTGCTGCTCTCGGCACTGTATGCATTGCCTAATGTGTTTCAGGCGATTCCGGCAGTACAAATAACATCTGCTAAGAAGGGGCTTGTCGTTGATGCCAGCGTGAAAGGCATCGTAGAGGCAGTCTTGATCGGCAAGGCCGGCGATAAAATCCCAACTTTGGGCGTTGAATTCAAAAATGATCGTGTGATCGCGCGCTTTAGTGATGTCGAAACTCAACTGAAAGCGGCGGATCGCTTGCGCGCCGATCCCGCATTAAAGGATATTTACAATGCCTCGCTGAATTTGGCATCCACGGTTCCAGCTTGGCTACAGGCACTGAAAGGGAAAGCCATGTCGTTAGGCCTGGACTTACAGGGCGGCGTACATTTTTTGCTGGAAGTCGATGAAAAAACCACGCGTGATGCACTTGATCAACGCATTATCGGTTCGCTTTACGATTTGTTCCGGCGCCGCGATATTGCCTACACCAGCGTCGTGCGTGAAGGCGATACGCTGGTTGCGAGTTTCATTGACGCCGCGCAAGCCAATAAGGCGCGCGCTGAAATTACAAAAAGTATCTCGGAAGTGACGATGCGCTCAGGCGATAGCGCAATAGTGGAATTAACGATTAACCCAGCCGTGATCACCGATGCGCTCAATCAAGCGGTCAATCAAAACACCACCACCCTGCGTCAACGTTTGGGCGCGCTAACTGAACCGGTTGTTCAGCGTCAAGGGCAAAGCCGTATTGTGGTGCAATTGCCGGGCGTACAAGATACTGCTGCCGCGAAAAAAATCATCGGTGCCACCGCATCGCTGGAATATCGTGCTGTGGATGAAGTCAATAATGTGCGCGCCGCCGAGATTGCCGTGACGAAAAATGTGCCGCCCGAATCCTTACTGTTTGAATATGAAGGTGGTCAACCAATTTTGCTGAAAAAGTCCGTGATCGCTTCAGGCGGCGAGCTGACAAACGCTACCGTCGGCATCGACAATCAAACCGGGGATCCTGAAGTTTCGGTCACTTTGACCGCTGCGGCCGGTGAGCGTATGTATGAATTTACCTCCAAAAACGTCAAGAAGCGCATGGCGGTGGTCTATATCGAAAATGTGCCGGTAACGAGCATTGTGGATGGTAAGGAAGTGACGATATTCGAGCAAAAGAAGCGAGTAGTCAGTGCCGCCAATATTCAAACGCCTTTTGGCCGTCAATTTCGTACCACCGGTTTAGGCTTAGATGAAGCAAAAGATTTAGCCACCTCGTTGAAGTCCGGCTCGCTTGCAGCACCGATGAAATTTGCGCAAGAGCGCGTCATTGGCCCAAGCTTAGGCAAGGAAAACATTCGCGCCGGCCTGCTGGCGGTCTCGTTTTCATTCGTATTCGTGCTGATTTTCTTTGGTATTTATTACAAGAGCTTTGGTTTGATTACCGGCGTGGCATTGATTGTGAACTTGCTGATGGTGGTGGCGATTATGTCGATGTTGGGTTCAACCTTGACTTTGCCGGGTTTGGCGGGCCTTGCATTGACCATTGGTATGTCAGTGGATGCAAACGTGCTCATCAACGAGCGTATTCGGGAAGAATTGCGCCGGGGCATGAGCCCACTACAGGCAATTGATATCGGCTATGACAAAGCCAGTGGCACCATTTGGGATGCGAACGTCACAGCACTTTTGGGCGGCTTGGCCTTACTCGCGTTTGGCTCTGGCCCGGTTCAAGGCTTTGCGATTACGCTGTGCTTGGGGATTGTGACTTCGATTTACACCGCAGTGAGCCTTTCCAAAGGCGTCGCCGCGTTCATCTATAGCGGTCGCAAGCTGACCAAGCTTGCAATCTAAGCCACGCCTGACAATCACGCTTGAAAAGCATGAAAACCAGCAATTTAAGGATTAAAAAATGGAACTGATTCGACCGAATACAAACTTCGATTTTATGCGTCTTAGGCGTATCTCTATTGCGATTTCGATAGCGCTGCTGGTGATCGCAATGGTTGCGTTCTTTGCAAAAGGTTTAAATTTAGCTCTGGATTTTACCGGCGGCTCAATGGTTGAGCTCAGTTTTGCAAAGGCGGTGCAGCACGATGACTTGGTGGCACAACTTGACAAGGCCGGCATGAAGGGCGCGGTTGTGCAAGCGCTCGGCACCGAAACCAAACAAATGGTGCGCTTGCGGGCGGATCACAATGAGGAGGACGCTGCCACTAGCCTGCGCGTTTTGAATGCCGTGCAGACGCCGCAAAACCCGGTTAAAGTTGAACGCAGCGAATCCGTGGGGCCACAAGTGGGTGCCGAAATCGTTGAGAACGGCGTGATCGCAATTTTATTCGTAGCGCTGGGCTTTTTGATTTATATCAGCCTTCGATTTGAGTGGAAATTCGCCGTTGCCGCGATTATTACCACGCTCCACGACGTCATGGTCGTTACTGGAATTTTTGCGCTCTTTCATATTGAGTTCGATGTGGTGGTGTTCGCCGGGATTCTTTCGGTGATGGGCTATTCGATCAACGATACGATCGTAGTGTTCGATCGCGTCCGTGAAAATTTCCGCGCCATGCACAAAGCAACCCCGGCAGAAGTGTTAAACCGCAGCGTCAACGAAACGCTGTCACGCACAATTATTACTTCGTTTGTAGCTTTGTTGACGGTTTTGGCGCTATATTTCTTCGGTGGTGATTCGCTGAAAGGCATGGCGCTAAGTCAAATTTTGGGGATTGTGATCGGTACTTTGTCGTCAATTTTCTTTGCCTGCCCATTGCTGCTGTGGTTGGGTTTAAACAAACAAGATTTGATCAAAACCGTCGAAGAAGACGCAGCGCTCGCGGCGATCCCTTAAGCTTCGTTTAAGGGCGCAAAAACCCCGCCTAGTGCGGGGTTTTTTGTGCCACTAAAGCGCCTATTGTTTCGGCCAGTGTATTTTTGAATTTTGTAACTCATGGCTTACCATCACCACACCAATGCACTCGTCATTGCGAGCGAAGCGAAGCAATCTTGCCTTCATTCTGAGATTGCTTCACTACGTTCGCAATGACGAAAAACGGCATAGTTTTGGTAGTCACAGGTTCAAATAAATCTCGGTCGCATCAATAGTTAAATCAAGTATCCAAGTTAAACTGAGGTTTTACGTGTTTGATTTTTTTAAGCGATTTACCAAAAGCAAGGACGCGCCAAATCCTGAACCACTCGCTGAGGCAAAGGCAGTTGCTGAGCCAGTGTACGCGGACGTGCAAAACGCACCGGCACTCAGCGGCGCACAACTGGCACCCGCACAATCCTTGCGTGAACGCCTAGCGCGCACCGTACAAGCGCTGACCGGCAGCGTGACCGCACTTTTTTCTGGCAATCCAAAAATTGACGATGATTTTCTAGATGAGCTGGAAACGACCTTAATTACCTCGGACTGTGGCGTAGCCGTGGCTACGCGCGTGGTGGCGCGCCTGCGGGAAGGCGTGCGTAAACGCGAATTTGTCAGCGCGCGTGATTTGTTGCTGGCTTTGCGCCGGGACTTATTTGATATTTTGCTGCCAGTAGAATTGGCGCTTTGGTTCCCACCCGAACCGAAACCCTTTGTTATTTTGATGGTAGGCGTCAATGGCGCGGGTAAAACCACCACGATTGGCAAGCTGGCACAGCGTTTACAGGCGCGCGGCAATAGCGTCATGCTGGCGGCAGGCGACACCTTTCGCGCGGCAGCTGTTGAGCAGCTCAAAGAATGGGGCGCGCGCAATAACGTCGCGGTGATTGCGCAAAGCAAAAGTAAAGAAGGCCAGAATGCGGATTCTGCCTCGGTCGTGTTTGATGCATATCAGTCTGCCAAAGCAAAGGGCGTAGATGTGCTCATTTGCGACACTGCAGGACGTCTGCACACCCAAAACAATTTGATGCAAGAACTCGCCAAGGTCAAGCGTGTGCTGGGCAAAATCGACTCAAGTGCGCCGCATGAAACGCTGTTAGTCATTGATGGGTCGATGGGGCAAAATGCCTTGATTCAAGCGCGCCAGTTCAATCAAGCGATTGGGTTGACCGGTGTGGCCATCACCAAACTGGACGGTACCGCCAAAGGTGGTATTGTTTTTGCGGTGGCGGATGAGCTGAAATTGCCGCTGCGCTACATTGGCGTGGGTGAAAAAATCGAAGACTTGCGTGAATTTCGCGCTGGCGAGTTCTTGGATACTTTATTGCCCGAGTCAATCGCAAAGGACTGATCAATAAAATAGCTAACCGTCTAAAAGCTAACCGTTCAAAGGCCGTCCAATATGTCCGACACGCTATTTAGTAAAATCATTCGCCGTGAAATCCCAGCGCATATTGTTTATGAAGACGATTTTGTCCTGGGCTTCAAAGACATCGCACCACAAGCGCCCAAACACGTACTTTTCATACCCAAACGCGCGCTTGCCACGCTCAACGATGCCACGCCAGCAGATGCAGAATTACTCGGGCGCTTAGTAATTGCCGCCAGTCAACATGCAAAGGCCGAAGGTTTTGCCGAAAACGGCTATCGAGTGGTGATGAATTGCAATGGCGACGGCGGTCAAACGGTTTTTCATGTGCATTTGCATTTGTTGGGTGGCCGCGCCTTGAGTTGGCCGCCGGGTTAAGGTTTGTCAGATGCAGCCCCGTTGGGGCTGATAAAAACGCCAATATCAATCGTGGCTACGCACTCGCTTGAATAAACTTGCTACTAATCTTCCAACGCCTGCGCCAAATCCGCAATTAAATCATCGACATGTTCCAGTCCTACCGACAATCGAAGCAGATTATCCGGAGTCGAGCTCGTCGGGCCTTCTACCGATTGCCGGTGTTCGACTAAGCTTTCGGTGCTGCCCAAACTGGTGGCGTTGGTGAATAGTTTTAGGCGGCTTGCTACTAAAATTGCGCGCGCTCGGTCGCCTTTTACTTGCAAGCTCAGCATGCCGCCAAAACGCTGCATTTGACGTGCGGCGATTGCGTGCCCGGCGTGGGTGGTTAAGCCTGGGTAGTGCGTTTTTTCAACATTGGGGTGAGCGGTTAAAAACGCCGCAATTTTTTCCGCGCTATTGCAATGCCAGGCCAGTCGACAGGGCAGAGTGCGGATGCCGCGTAAAGTCAACCAAGCCGCAAATGGTGATGCGGTGCCGCCGAGCAGCTTGCGTAGCTCAAACAGCCGGGCGCGCAGCGCATGGTCGCGGGTCACTAAGCTGCCGCCCATATTGTCACTGTGTCCGGATAGGTATTTTGTGGTCGAATGCAGCACCACGTCAGCCCCCAAATCGAGCGGCTTTAATAAAATGGGCGTAGCAAACGTGGCATCCACCACGCTTTTCGCACCTGCAGCCTTTGCTAGTTTGGCGACGAATTCGACATCGGTGACTTTAATCAGCGGGTTCGACGGCGTTTCCATCCAAACCAAAGCCGCCGGTTGTGCGAGTGCTGTTTGCACAGCGCTAGGATTGGTTAAGTCCACCAATTCGCAGCGCAAACCCATGCGTCCGCCCTCATCTAGAAAAAGCTTACGAATCGCAAAGTAGGTATCGTCGGCTAATAGGACGCGATCACCCGGCTTTAGGATGTGCAGCATCGCTGCGGCTGCGGCTAAGCCGGTGGCAAAAAACAGCGCTTCGCCACCGCCTTCCAATACGCCTAAGGCAATTTCTAGCTGTTCTTGCGTGGGATTGGTGTAGCGCTGATACAAATAGCCATCGCTGAGGGCGCTATCGGCCGGGTGTTCAAACGTCGTTGCCATGTGGATCGGTTGGCTTAAACTTTTGGTTTGCGGGTCGATATGAAAGCCAGCGTGTACGGCTAGGGTTTCAATATGTAGGTTTGCTGTTTCCTGACTTTCTGCGTGTTGGTTAAGTGGAGTCATGGTCAAATTAGGCCGCCAATTTAAGGGTTAATTTTGGTTCCAGCCCCGCGCGGGCGGCAAGGCGCACCAGTAAATCCAAGCTGAAGTGCCTTATCTTGCCGCGCTTCATCTCGCTGATGCGTGCCTGTGTCACGCCGAGCAAATTGGCAGCGGCCTCCTGGGTCATGCCACTACGGGCGAACCACTCCTGTAATCCGATCAGCGCGTCTGAGCGTACGGTCATTTCGGCGGCTTTATCAGCGTCAAAAAGGTCATACATCACGCCGCGCGAGTCGCCTTGGATCCAATCACTCGGCCGCAAACCATTCTGTACCCGCCGCAGTTCGTGCCCTGCTTCGTCTTTGACATCGTCTGGAAACGCTTGAATATCCGCACGGCTTGTTCCTAGCCATTTAACTACTTTCATTCTTCATTATATGCACGATTTCGCATAAGTTCAATGAGTAGCTAGCGGCACGGCGAACAATTGCTGGAATTGCGCTTTCCCCTTGCGTGCTCGATCAACCCTGAACACACTTGGTGACCCAGATTTCTCAATCGCGGATTGCAATGTCCTTGCCACACTTTACCCAAACGAATCCATCCCAAACAGATTCCACTCATGCTGTAGCCCAGAACACTCAAGATTTGGCGTGGATCATTTTGAAATTTGGCGGCACCAGCGTGTCGAGCAAATCGCGCTGGGACACGATTGTTGAGTTGGCCGCTAAACGCATCGCTAACAATCAACGTGTGCTGATTGTGGTAAGCGCGCTCAGTGGCGTGACCGATCAGCTTAAAGCGCTGTGTGAGGCGTTTAATGATGACGCACGTACGGCCGACCTACGCTTAAGCCTGCATGCTCGGCATATGGATATGGCGAAGAATTTGGGCCTAAATGCTGCAATGCTTGCGCGCGTGGCGCAAATGCTGGAGCTACTGGATCGGCTTTGCTTAGATACGCGCCGGCCCTCAAATCATTTTGCCTGGCAGGCTAGCGTATTGGCGCTGGGTGAGCTGCTGAGTTCAAGTTTGGGCGAAGCGTATTTGCTGCAATCGGGTATTGCAGCTGGTTGGTTGGATGCGCGCGAACATTTATTGAGTGTCGCCGCACCCAATGACAGCGATTGGGGCCGCTATTTGTCGGCAAATTGCGTGCCTAAGCCATCGCTTGAGACGCGTGCCGCTTTGGCTCAGCTTGCGCCCTGTTTGATAACGCAGGGCTTTATTGCGCGCAATTTGGCGGGCGAGACGGTTATTTTAGGGCGCGGTGGTTCGGATACTTCAGCGGCGTATTTCGGCGCGCTGTTGCAGGCGCAGGCGGTGGAAATTTGGACGGACGTGCCCGGCATGTTTAGCGCCAACCCGCGCAAAGTACCGAACGCGCGGCTATTGAAAAAGCTGGACTTTGACGAGGCGCAGGAAATTGCCACGACCGGCGCGAAAGTGCTGCACCCGCGCTGTTTAGGCCCGGTGCGCGAGTTTTCGGTGCCGATGTGGATCAAAGATACGACCCGGCCGCATTTTTCCGGCACCGCAATTGGTGCGCGTAACTTAGCGCAAAGTGCCAGCGTCAAAGCCGTTTCCGTGCGCACGGGTTTGACCTTGGTCAGTATGGAATCGCTCGGCATGTGGCAACAGGTTGGCTATTTGGCGGACGTATTCGCGGCATTTAAGCGCCACGGCTTAAGCATCGACTTGATCGGTAGCTCGGAAACCAACGTCACGATATCACTTGACCCAAGCAGCAATTTAATCAACGCCGACACACTAGAATTACTGTGCGGCGATTTGGCCTCGGTGTGCAGAGTCAAAGTGATCGCGCCCTGCGCCGCGATTACGCTGGTGGGGCGTGGAATTCGCAGCTTGATGCATCAGTTGAGCGGCGTTTGGGCCGAAATTGGCGCAGAGCGCGTGCATCTCGTCACGCAGTCCTCGAATGATCTCAACCTCACGTTTGTAGTTGATGAAGGCCGGGCTGAGCATTTGCTGCCAGCGGTACATGACGCTTTACTGAAAGCGCGCGTTTTGCCTTTGGATGATTGCGAGGTGCTGGGGCCGGCCTGGAATGAATTGGATGGCACGCCTAGCCATGCGCCGTCGCCCTGGTGGAGTGGTGCTGCTAAGGAATTGATCGAGATCGCACAGCTCGGCCCACGCTACGTGTATTCAGGCGAAGAAATTTCGCGGCGCTTAAATGAGTTGAAGGCGATGCGGGCAATAGATCAATGGTTTTATGCCTGTAAAGCGAATAATCATCCGCAAGTGTTGCGCCAAATATTTGCCGCCGGCTTCGGCATCGAATGTGTTTCAGCGGCTGAGCTTTTGCATGTGCGCAACTGCCTGCCTGACATTGCGCCAGAGCAGTTGTTGTTTACGCCGAATTTTGCGCCGCGCCAGGAGTATGAAAGTGCGTTTTTGCAGGGCGTGCAGGTCACTTTAGATTCTTGCTATTGGCTAGAACACGCGCCTGAATGGCTGAGCGGAAAAAAAATTCACTTGCGACTGGATTTAGGCTTTGGTGATGGCCATCATGCCAAGGTCAACACCGGCGGTGAAAAATCCAAATTTGGTTTGAGCTTGAGCGAATTGCCAAAGTTTAAAGCGCTGGCAAAAGCGCTCGATCTGAAAGTGGTTGGTCTGCATTCGCACTTAGGCAGCGGCATCACCGATGCCGGGCACTGGCCGCAGGTGTTTTCGGAATTGGCCTCGATTGCGGAAGCGTTCCCAGGTGTGAAGTGCGTCAATTTAGGCGGCGGCCTAGGCGTGCCTTCACGCACACATGAAGCGCGCTTGGATTTAACCGCGCTGGATGCGCGTCTGCAGGAACTAAAAATCATGTATCCACAGCTGCAAATTCGCATGGAACCGGGGCGCTATCCGGTAGCGGAGGCGGGCGTACTGCTGGCGCGGGTGACGCAGGTGAAAGCGAAGGGCAGGGGCACCTATATTGGCGTTGATACCGGCATGAACAGCCTGATCCGGCCGGCGCTTTATGATGCCCATCATGAGATCGTCAATTTGAGTCGCTTAGGCCAGGAGTTAAGCCTCAAAAATTGCACCATTGTGGGACCTATTTGTGAAACTGGCGATGTCTTGGGCGTGCAGCGATCCATGACCGAGTGCGTTGAGGGCGATGTGATCTTGATTGCCGAGGCCGGGGCTTACGGCGCGGTGATGTCGAGTTCCTATAATTGCCGCGCACCTGCAGCGGAGGTGATGTTATGAGTGCCATGACACCAGAAAAAGCGGCGCACGAGTTAGCCGCCATTGAGCAGGGTGTATTTCGCTTTGTGAAAGCAGAGTTTGTGGCCGATCCGGCGTTTTCCGGTTTGACTGCGTTAATGCACTATCAGCTTTTAGCGGACGGTTTCGAGCGCAGCTTTATCGAGACGGTGCAGTTTCCAGGTGCGCCCAATATCGACAAATTTTCGTCTGACCGAAAAGCGGCGCTGGCGCGCGCGCTGCAAATTTTGCACGTCATTGCGGGCGTCAGCTATTTCAAAGCTACCAACCCGCCGACACTGGAATTTGCCGAGCTTGGGCAGATGGATGCGGCGCTCGCCGAGCTTGCTAATGCGGTTTATACGCACGGTTTGGCGGAATTTTGCTATCAGAACCAGACGGAAGTCCGAGCCAGCTTTGCCGCCGATGCGCCGGTGCTTGTGCCCGCTCCAGCCCTGGCGTTGGAAGCGCGTGCGCTGGTGGCAATTGGCGGTGGTAAAGATTCTTTAGTCAGCATTGAAGCGCTGAAAAAGGGCAATGTGCCCGCGTGCGCAGTTTGGATTGGCAGTTCGGAGCTGATTCAGGGCGCAGCCAAGGCATCGGGCCTCGCCACGCTCAATATTAAGCGCAGCGTGTCGCCAGCGCTGTTTGCACTCAACAGCGAAGGCGCGCTCAATGGGCACGTGCCGGTTACCGCGATCAATTCGGCGATTTTGCTGGTGGCGGCGGTGCTTTACGGCTATCAGCACATTATTTTTAGTAATGAAGCCTCAGCCAATGCTGCAACCTTGATACATCAGGGCAAAGCGGTGAATCATCAGTGGAGTAAAAGTGCCGCGTTTGAACACGCATTTGCGCGGTTGGTGCAGGATTCTGTAGCCTCAAATCTGCAATATTTTTCCCTGATGCGGCCGTACCGAGAGCTGGCGATCACCGCCAAATTCGCCAAATTCCAGCAGTACGACACGGTATTTTCAAGCTGCAATCGCAACTTCAAGATCTTGGGCGCCAAGCCAGCCAGCCGCTGGTGTGGGCAATGTCCAAAATGTCATTTTGTGTTCTTAGCGTTAGCACCCTTTGTGTCAAAACCGCGCTTGTTAGCAATTTTCGGGCGTAATTTATTGGATGATTTGGCACTTGCACCCAATTTCGACGCCTTAATCGAATGGCAGGGCGCACACAAACCTTTTGAGTGCGTCGGCGAAGCGCAAGAGTCAACCGCCGCATTCGTAGGCTTAAGCGCGCGCGCGGATTGGCAGGAAGATGCGTTAGTGCAGCGATTTGCGTCCGAAATTCGTCCACACTTGCTGCACGATTTACCAAGTTTGAGCGAACTTTGTTTGCCGGATTCACAGGTAACGCTGCCTACAGCATTTGCACATTTGGTGGAGGCGCTTTGAAACCTACATTGTTCAAATTCTTTGCGACAGCTGTTTTCCTCATGTGCGCAGCTTATGTCGCCGCAGCGCCCGCAAAGTCAGCAAAAACCAGCATTTTGATTTTTGGCGACTCGCTCAGCGCCGCTTTTGGCTTGCAGCCAGAACAGGGGTGGGCGGCCCTTGCTGCCGTGGAATTGGCGAAACAAAATATAAAGGTGATTAATGCCAGTGTTAGCGGCGAAACCACGGCCGGTGGGTTAAGCCGCTTGCCAGAAATCCTCAAACGCTATCAGCCCAATGTCGTGGTGCTTGCCTTGGGTGCGAATGATGGCCTGCGCGGCTTAGATCCGAGCGCGATGCAGCGAAATCTGGTGGCAATGACCAAACTCGCGCAGGCGAGCAAGGCGCGCGTGCTGATTGTTGGCATTCGCTTGCCACCGAATTTTGGCCCGGAATACACGCAAATGTTTGAGCAAAGCTTTGTTGAGGCGGCAAAGCTGCAACATACGGAATTGCTGAAATTTTTACTTGAACCAATAGCCAGTGATCGCAGTGCCTTCCAGGCCGATCAGATGCACCCCCTCGCCAGTGCCCAGCCCAAAATATGGGCGCATGTACGCACGGCACTATTGCCTTTAATTAAGGGCTAGCTTTTTATTATGCGGTATCATATACAATACCAACCATGTCGATTTCTTCTATCATTTTAGATACCAATGTTCTGGTGGCAGGCTTAAAGTCGCGTCGAGGCGCATCGTTCAAGCTTTTGACATTAATTGATAGTGGGCTGTTTTCTCTACATCTTTCAGTGCCGTTAGCTTTCGAGTACGAGGATGTACTAAATCGCTCAGACCTAGGCATCTCAGTACAAGACAGTGATGCGCTGCTGGATTATATTTGCAGTGTCGCCATCCATCAGCCAATTTTTTATCTATGGCGACCGTATTTGAAAGATGCAAAAGACGACATGATTTTAGAAGCAGCAGTTGCAGCACAGGCAAGCCATATTGTTACCTTTAATACCAAAGATTTTGCGGGAATCGGGCGTTTTGGCATCCAAGCGCTCTGGCCTGCGGATTTTTTAATTCAACTCGGAGTCTCGTGATAAGCGAGCAGTCAAATAAGGCGGATTTAATGAGCACCATGAGCTTGCGCTTACCAGAGTCAATTCATCAGCGTCTAAAAGCGTGGGCGCAAAAGGATGAAACCTCGATTAATCAATTTATCACTACCGCAGTTGCAGAAAAATTGGCCGCGTTATCCACTTTGGATTATCTCGCATCACGGGCGCAACGGGCGAATAAAGAAAAATTTAATGCCATATTGGCGGATGTTCCTGATGTCGAAGTGCCAGCAGAAGATGTTTGGCCAGTATCGAATCGGCAGCATTTCTAGCTACAAGGTGCGCTTCGAAACTGCGTAAAAACAGAATTAAAAATCACCTGAATGATTGTATCTGTCGAGCTTATCAGCGATCTTTGCGCATACGATTTTTCCTGGGGCAAACTCATGAGTCAGTGGCATTATCTCAACGCACAGCGTCAAACCATGGGCCCCTACGAAAGTACGCAAATTGCCGAGCTTGTTGCGCGTGGGCAAATTGATGGCGACACGCAAATTTGGTATCCAGGATGGCCTAATTGGGCGCCGCTTTCGCTCGCTTGGCAATCTATCGGGCTAGCCAGTGCGCCGCCAATGCGCGCGAACATGCCTTTGCCTAATTCGCCTATTGGGGC
>JAYUUS010000138.1:0-12751 GCA_043754435.1 Rhodanobacteraceae bacterium | reverse complement strand
CCGACCCCATCGACAACCCCTACGGCCTTCAATCCCTCTGGAAAACCTCCGACGGTGTGGCCAAGACGGTGTTGCTCATCATGCTGGTCATGTCGATGGGCAGTTGGTACATCATCGTGGTCAAGGTGATCGAGCAGTCCAAGATCGCCCGGCAGGCCAAGGCGGCGAGCAAGAGTTTCTGGACCGCGGGCACGGTGCGTCAGGGGGCGGATTCGCTCGAGGCGGCGAGTCCGTTTCGCTTCATTGCCGAGGCCGGCCTCGAGGCGAGCAAGAAGCACGGCGGGTTGCTCGAGCACGTGGACCTCAACACCTGGGTCACCATGAGCATCACGCGCGCGATGGAGCGCGTGCAAAGCCGCTTGCAAGACGGGCTGGCCTTCCTTGCAACGGTCGGCTCCACGGCGCCGTTCGTGGGCCTGTTCGGCACCGTCTGGGGCATCTACCACGCGCTCACGGCCATCGGCGTGGCGGGCCAGGCCTCGATCGACAAGGTGGCGGGCCCCGTGGGCGAGGCGCTCATCATGACGGCCATTGGCCTCGCGGTCGCCGTGCCCGCGGTGCTGGGCTACAACTGGCTCGTGCGCCGCAACAAGTCGGCCATGGACGACGTGCGCGCCTTCGGCAACGACCTGCATTCGGTGCTGCTCTCCACCCCGCGCGCGCAGGGCTGAGAGGTTGAGCCATGGCCATGGGCATCGGCAGTTCGGGCGCGGACGAAGACGAAGTCGTCTCGAGCATCAACACCACCCCGCTGGTGGACGTGATGCTGGTGCTGCTGATCATCTTCCTGATCACCATTCCCGTCGTCACCACCTCGATCCCGGTGCAGCTTCCCAAAGAGGCGATCCAGGTGCGCGAGAGCAAACCCGAGAACATCATCATCTCGGTCGACCGCAACGGCGCCATGTTCTGGTACGACGTGCGCGTGCCCAACACGGTGGCGCTGGTCGAGCGGCTCAAGAAAGTGGCCGTCATGCGGCCCCAACCCGAGGTGCAGATCCGCGGCGACCACGCCGCGCGCTACGACTCGGTGGGCAAGGTGGTCTACGCCTGCCAGCGTGCCGGCATCGGCAAGGTCTCGTTCATCACCGAGCCGCCCGTGCGCGGTAATTGAGGCGATTCGAGCCGTGCAGCCGCCAACCGAAAGAGGCACTCCATGAGCATGGACATCGGCAATTCAGGCGCGAGAGGCGAACCCGAACTCATGATGGACATCAACACCACGCCCTTGATCGACGTGATGCTGGTGCTGCTCATCATGCTGATCATCACCATCCCGATTCAATTGCACGCCGTGAACCTCGACCTTCCGGTGGGCCCGCCGCCGCAGCAGAACGTGCAGCCCGACATCGTCAAGATCGACATCGACGAGCGCAACAAGATTTTCTTCAACGGCGTCTTGGTGCCCGATTTGGTCGAGGTCGACCGCATGCTGCAAGAAATGTCGCGCTTGCCGCTGCAGGCGCAGCCCGAACTGCACCTGCGGCCCAACAAGCTCTCACGCTTTGAAACCGTGGCCGCGGTCATGGCGGCGGTGCAGCGCTTCGGCCTCACCAAGTTCGGCATCGTCGGTTCGGAGCAATTCATCGAATGAGCGCGAACCGGGCCCGATCCAGCCCAGCCCCGGCCGCCCCGAAGTGGGGGCGCTCGAGCCCGGCGGCTCGGCGCGTCGCGCCAAGGTTGCCCCAGCCCCAGTGCGCGCTTGTCGCGCCCGCCTGAGCGAAGCCGCGCCAGCATGGACCTGAGTTACCAGCAGCAGCCGTCGTCGAGGCGGCTCATCGGCTTGCTGGCCGTGGTGGTGCTGCACGTGTTTATTTTCTGGGCGCTTGTCTCGGGCCTCGCGCGAGAGGTGGTCGAGATCGTCAAGAAGCCGCTCGAGGCCAAGATCATCGTGGAGCTGCCGCCGCCACCACCACCGCCGCCGCCGCCGCCGGTAGATACTCCGCCGCCACCGCCGCAGCCGATGCTAGATTTACCGCCACCGCCAGAGCAAGCACCGCCAGAAGCAACGACAGATGAGGCAACGGAAGAGCAAGGTGTCGTTGCACCACCCGCACCGCCAGTAGAACCTGCGCCGCCGCAAATTTCCGAGGCGGGTCAGGATATTGGCTATAATAGTCAATTCCCACCGCGCTATCCGCCAGTGATGATGCGTCGTGGCGTAGAAGGCAAAGTGATGTTGCGCGTGCTAGTTGGCGAAGATGGCTCCCCTGTAACCATTGAAATCGAAGACGGCTCTGGGCATCGCGAATTTGATCAAGAAGCCAAGCGAGTGGTCGCCAAATACAAATTCAATCCAAAGAAAGTGAACGGTGCTGCCCAACAGGGCTGGGTTCGCGTTCCCGTCGTATTTAAAATGGAGGGCTAAACCATGGCTCAAGATGCAACTAATCCAACTGTGGCACCGCCCGTAGCGGCAGAAACCACTCCACCGGCTGTGTCACCGCCTGCCGCAGCTGTGGCAAATTCAACGGACGCGATGCAGGCCACCCCCGCCAGCACTCCTACCGTTGGTGTGAACGGTGGTGAGTTGACGGTGAATATTCCCCAGCTTGCAACGCCGGGCATGAATGATGCGCCGGTTGTCAGCGCGCAATCTTTGTTGCAAAACAACGAAGCACTAGCGTTGACGAACATGGGTTTCGATCACTTGATCCATAGTTCTGATCCAGTCGGATTAACCGTGCTCTTCGTAATGTCGGTTATGTCAATAGGTACTTGGTATTACATTTTCTACAATGTATTTCGCGCATTTGTAGTGAATGCCCGTACTGCCGGGGTAATGTCGAGGTTTTGGGATGCGACAACACCTGCTGAAGCGTCAGCAGCAATGGAAGCAGAGCCTGACTATGAGCCATTTTCAAAAATTGCCCTCGCCGCCGCTAACGCAGCTGCACACCACGCCGATGCCCAAGGTGGACGCATGGCAGAAGCCCTTTCACGTCAAGAATTTATTGACCGTGCAATCAAGCAATCCGCTACGCGCGAGACCGCAAAATTCGACAGTGGCTTGACCTTGCTCGCAACCGTGGGTTCCACCGCGCCCTTCGTTGGCCTATTTGGTACGGTGTGGGGTATTTATCACGCACTCGTCGGAATTGGTCAGCAAAAACGCGTCTCGATGGACGTTGTCGCAGGCCCCGTAGGTGAAGCACTCATCATGACCTGTATTGGCTTAGGCGTGGCTATTCCATCGGTGTTAGCCTATAACTATTTTGTTCGGGGTAATAATCGAATGAAAGACAAAGTAGAAACATTTTCCAAAGACTTATTTGACTTTTTTGCCACGGGTGAACGCGTGAGATTGGTCAAATATGGTGCTCGTCAGTCCGAACCGCGCGTAGTTTAGGAGTAGTTTATGGGAATGAGTTCAAGCAGTGACACCGGTCACAGCGCGCCTAAGGCGGACATTAACACCACACCGTTGGTAGATGTGATGTTGGTATTACTGATTATTTTTATGATTACCGCCCCATTGATGGCGGACAAAGTGCCGGTCAATTTGCCCGTGGCCACTTCCGAAGCCCAGGAGAAGGTTGAAGACACGAGTCCAAAAGTAACGCTTTCGATTGTTCGCAAAAACGGGGCGACCAATTACTACTGGGGCGAACAGCTGGTGACTCCTGAAACCCTGGCAGCACGCATGAAAGCTGAAGGGCAAAACAGCCATAACCGGATTCGTATGAAAATACGCGCAGACAAAAACTGCCGTTACGAAGACGTGAGTGCGGTGCTAAAACTTGCTAAAAACAGCGGTATCCAATTTGTCTCATTTGTCTCCTCTCCAGAAGGCCGTGGCAATTGACCGCAGCTAGACCCTGACTTTTGCAACAAAATAATTTAAGGAATCAAAATGGCATTTACAAACAGTTCTAGCGCAGGTGCGCCAATGTGCGACATCAACACTACTCCGCTTGTGGACGTGATGCTGGTGCTTTTGATCATTTTTATGATTACTGCGCCCATGATGACCAACAAGACCGACGCTAAGGTTCCAATGCGCGGGCCAGTCACGGAAGTTCTACCTGTTCCACCCACTATTTTGACAGTAGATGTACAGGTAAGCGCTGGAAGTCGTCCGTCTTTAGCACTTGAGGGCGTGCCGATCGGCCCCGAAGACTTGCTTCAAAGGCTTAAAGTGGAGGCTGCTAAGGGCAAGGATGCGATGGCAGAAATTAATATTCGCACGGATCCAAATGCGAGTTACGAACACATGGCGCAAACAATGGCACTCATTAATTCATCCGGCATTTTAAAAATTCGCTTTGATGAATTAAACCCACCCGGCTTGGTTCCTGCCGCAGGAGCCGCTGCCCCGCAATAAGCCTTAATTTTGGCTAATTTGCTGATAAAAAAAGATACTGGCTAAACCCCTATACCAATGGCCGCTTAATAATTTGTTAAGCGGCTTTGCCTCAAATTTCACTTAGCTCTTGCCGTATTCGCAGCTTTGCCGTTAATCTTAAGCTCCTGCGGGTGTAGTTCAATGGTAGAACTGTAGCTTCCCAAGCTACTAGCATGGGTTCGATTCCCATTACCCGCTCCACTTTGCTGCCCGCCCTTACGCGCTTGAGCTCACGATGCGAATTGTTATCTTATCGAGAAACCGGCGGCTTTATTCGACGTCGCGTTTAATGGAAGCGGCAAAAGCGCGTGGCGTCAAAGTAAGCGTCATTGATCCACTGCGCTGCTACATGCGCATCAGCGTTACCGGCGCGCAAATTCACTACCGAGGACGCAGACTTAAAGACGTTGCCGCAATTATCCCTCGGGTTGGCGCTTCAGTCACTTTTTACGCGACCGCCGTGGTGCGTCAATTCGAGATGATGGGCGTTTATACACCCAATTCCGCCGATGCCATTCAACGTGCACGCGACAAACTGCGCGCCTCCCAACTGCTGTCGCAAGCGGGAGTGGACATGCCCTTGACGGTTTTCGGCGATAGCCCAGATGACACCAAAGATTTACTGACCATGTTGGGCAAAACACCCCATGTCATTAAATTGGTGGAAGGCACGCAAGGGCAAGGTGTGGTATTAGCAGAAACCCGCTCTGCGGCAGAAAGTCTCATTGAAGCTTTTAGAGGTTTGCAGGCTAATTTTTTAGTGCAGGAATTTATTAAGGAAGCTAAAGGCGCTGATATCCGCGCCTTTGTTGTTGGTGGCAAGGTTATTGCTTCCATGCGCCGTCAAGGCAAACCCGGTGAATTTCGCAGCAATCTCCATCGGGGTGGCTTTGCGGTGCCGGTCAAGATTACTAAGCTCGAACGCGAGACGGCCATTCGTGCTGCTGAAGTGATGGGCCTAGGCATCGCCGGGGTCGACTTGATCCAATCCGAACGTGGCCCACTAGTGTTGGAGGTCAACTCTTCCCCTGGCCTAGAAGGCATTGAGGGCGCGACGAAGGTTGACGTTGCGGGTGCAATTATCGAGCATATTGTTAAAAAAGTGGGTAAACGGGGTGGCCTAACGATACACCGACGTATAAAAACTCAAGGGAATAAGGACGTCAGTTGAAGCCAGTGAAGAAAAAATCTATTCAAAGCATTGCTGCATTAACCGCGTTTGTGTTGACGACTCTGATGCCGAATGCGAATGCTGCCCTTATGGCGCATTTTAAAGGGCGTTACGGCGCTATCGAACTTTTTGATTCGGCAAAGAAGCTTTCCTTTCGAGTGAATCCCCCCGAACTCTCGCAAACACGAAATTTTTGCCAATTTAATGACCTTTCTACCGCTATTGCAGCGGTGGAGTTTGGGGTATTACCTGATTTTGAAGCCTCAGTTGCAGAATTTCTGCCGCAGGTTGCGGGCAAACCAACAGCGCCGCTTACCCTCAAGCAGGCTTTGCGTGCGGCGACACCAGAAGTTTTCGCAGTATTGCAAAGTAAAATCACAGCGACGCAAATGCAAACTTTAAATGCAAAGTCGGCACTGCCCACAAAGTTAACAATGACCAGCGCGTTTGCGCTGCTGGCTTGGTTTAAAGCCCTGGACTCTGATGTTTTGGCGTTAAAGCCCACCACAAAAACGGCGCTGCGGTCGTTGCTGACGATAAAAGCCCGGCATTCGACAAAGCTACTCGCATTTTCCAGCCGCTGTGCTGAAGCCACGGGTGCTGTGGGTGCGAGCGTGGGTATGGTGATCCGTCCGCCCGCAACGCCCATTTTTTTTGCCGTTAGCGTCGATGGCAAAACCCGCGCAGATTTGTTCTATATTGCCCCCACTATTCGTGACGCGGCGCTCAATGAATTCGGCTATTGGCCCTTTGAAATTGCGCCAGAAAGTGGTCATGCAGCGTTAGTAAGCCCCACTGAGTAATCACTAATTTCAGACCAGGGGCGCAATAACCTCGTCATTCCCGCATGCTTTTGGCGGAAATCCAGTAACAAAACTATCTGGATCCCCGATATAAACGCTCGGGGATGACGCAATAATCCTTACAGCTGCAGGGCCATGACCACGGCATCTTCGCGTGACTGGCGTCCGGGGTAATAAGCTTTGCGCGTGCCAATTTCAAGAAATCCAAGGCAAATATACAAGCGGCGCGCAATTGCGTTTGATACGCGAACCTCAAGAAAAATGCGTTCCACTCGATGCCAACGCGCTTGATCGATCAGGCGCTTAACCAATTGTTTGCCCAAGCCCTGACTACGCTGAGTAGAATCGATCACAACATTCAAAATGTGCGCTTCTCCCGCCGCTACCGACAACAGTGCGTAGCCTAAAAATGCGCCTTCCAGTTCAATCGCAAGGCCCGTGTCATTTGCATTAAAACAATCCCGAAAAATTGCTTCGGACCAAGGAAAATCATAGGCCGCATTTTCTAACGGCATTATCCGCGGCAAGTCAGATAATTGCAGCACCCGCACGCGTGCCAAATTGACAACGCGCCGATGTGGAGTAACAACATCCATTCAACACGCCTCTCCAAGTGCTATTGCTTGCGCCAAAGTCGAATCGCAAGCCAGGCTTGACGCTTCGCGCGCCAAGCGCTGCGTAATAAGGCCATACTGCCAAGCTTAAGCGGGGCTTTTGGCGGCTGCTCAAAATGCAGCGCGGTGTCACTTATGACCGCATTTTCAACCACGGGGATAGGCATTCCCGTGGCAAATAATAGACAAAAATGACTATACATACGGCTTCTCAGAAACCGCTCTATTTCCGCGTTTGGTAACACTAATTCAGTTCGTACTGAAGCTATGCGATGGGCAAGCGGCAATCTGGCTGCGGGACGGGCAAGCGCTGGCGTAAGCACGGCTGTAACAGGCACAGGCACTGGTTGAAATTGGGCGGGCTGCCAAGGCAGCACTTGTTCTGCTGCGCGTAGGGATGCGGCGGCTATTGCGTCCAAACGCTCTGCTTCAGCGCGCCGGTCACTCTGAATCTTGGGCTCTAGCCGAGTTTTTGCTTGAGGTACTCGGCTGTAAGCGACTACGCCCAGCGCATTTAACATAGCAATTTTTCGAACCGTGTGCATTTAAGTGTTTGCTAGATTCTTAGCGTTTGCTAGATTTGAGCAAATCGCGCGCAACGCTTTCGGCAATATCATCAACCGCATGGCCGAGTAGTTCTATACTTTCCGAGATGCTGTCGCCCGTTGCCGGGGTTTTACGCTCGTAGGTCTGCTCAAGTATCGGCAGTCTACCGCGCGGCGACTCAACGCGAATGCGGAGTTTAACCACCCCTTCCCAATTGCCAGAAAGCTGTTTGACGCGCTCTAAGCGTTCAATAGTTCCGCTTAGCTTATAGGGTTCTGCGCGCACGCTCGCACGCGCGGTAACTGAAGCTGCGACGTTCATTGCTGTCAATACGTCAATAAAACGTCGCTGCAAAATAGCGCCGGGTGGATCTGTCCAGAGCTGATAGTGATATTGCAGAAGTTTTTGCGGTTCAGACTCAGAACTATAGGCAATTGGCCGTTCGCCAAACATGCCATCAGCACGAAAACCCTCAATTTGGAGCACACCGTCAATGACCGGGTGCGCCAATGCTACTGGCATATTGATGTCTTTTGGCCGGTAATAGCGATAGTCAGGTAGTGGCACGGTGCCGCAGCCGTTTACTGCTATCAACACCAGCACAATGCCAATCCAGCGCACGGTCTTTGGCCTGATGTATACGTCAGTTCTTGCCTTTAACATCATCATCCTGATTGGGATTAAACAGTAGCCGATTGGGTTGTTTACGCAGCTCACGGCCGAACTCATCAAAGTGTCGGCTGGCGGATTCTAAATTGTAGGTGATCGCGTCCACCCTTTGCGCAAGCGTGGCAAGCGTCGTTCTTAAGTCGTCCATGGACGCTTGGAGATCTGGCCCTGCGGTCGCAACGGTGCTGTCGATTTTTTTCAACACGCCTGAGAGTTGCTTTTTAGTTTCGATTAACTCCGCCGTCAATACGCGCGCGTTGCCAGCCGCGTCTGAGCTTTGCGCCAGCAAAGCCTCGATGTTGGCCCGGTTTTTCGGGCCGAGTACATCATTTAGCGAATCAGCGCCCTGATTGAGCTGCTTTAGCAAGCGCAAAGTATCATCGACAATTGTCGGCGCACCACTTTCAAATTTATGGGATATCACATCAACGCTGGCACCAATTTTTTCTAAAAGTGGGCTTATTTTCGTTTGCGTAAGCGTGGTGATTTCATTCGCAAGCGCACTCACAGCGGCAAATACGTCGCCGCCTTCTTGGCTTCTAAGTTCGCCGCCGACGCTCAGCATAGTAGGCAACCGACCTTCGGTAACGCCAACAAACACATCCGAAAGCAAGCCGCTTGAAAGCAGTGCTGCCACAGAATCAGTGGGAATTTTCCAGCCTTGATTGACGCTTAAATCGACTTTGAAAGTAGTTTTCCCGCCGTTTTGCTCTGGCGTCACGGCATCTACTTGCCCTATGCGATAGCCCTGATAAAAAACCGCACTGCCAAAGCCCAAACCCGCGACATTCTGATAGTGCACAACATAGCGATCGCGTGCGCCCCCAGCGCTACCGGTAATACCATAAAGCGCGCCGAGCAAGAGGGCTAAGGCCACCAGCACCGCAATGCCCACATAAAAATAATTGACAGTATCGCGCTTCATCGACTTAAAATAAATTGGGGTTTTGCCACAACACCCAAGCAAGACCTGCAAGTACGGCTAGCGCTGCGACCAGCATTAGAAAATTTGCGATTCGGCGGGTATTGAGGGGTACATCAACCGGCGCATTAACCGCAGCAGGCGTAGGCTGAGCCGGCGGTGGTACAATTTTGAAACTAACTTGGGTATGCACGGGCTTCGCGCTTGGGATCGGCACTGAAGCAGGACTCAAAACAGAAAGCGCAGGCGCGGTAATCAACTCGATTGGACTTACACCGACTGTTTCCAACAAAAAACGATTGTGATCAAACGCAATTTGATCGCCTGACTTTAACACCGCATCCCGCACGGCAATGCCATTGACATAGGTACCATTCACGGATCCTAAGTCGCGCAAGTAAATACCGCTGCCGGTGCTTTCTATACACGCATGTTGACGCGACATTTCCGGCTCATCCAGCACCAGATCGCACTCACTGCCGCGCCCAATCGTAGTTCGCACCTTCAAGCCAATTACTTTGCCAAAATATTGCCCCGACACAGCGCGCAGCATCGCACGTGCCGCAAGGTTTTTAATGCCAGGGCCAACCCCGTCGTTTACTCTTGGCGGCGGTGCATCGCGACTATCTGAATCAGCTTTAATCAACATTTTTACTGGCCCCAAAAGCACCATATCGCCCAGCCTTGCGAGCGCTTTAGCTTTGACGGGGCGACCATTCACATAGACGTCGGATTTGTTTTGAACTAACAGCTCAATTCCGCGTACCGGATCTAGGTCGATGATCAAATGGCTTTCGCCAATAGCAGGATGGTTGATCTGAACTCGATGCGCATCACTGCTGCCAATGCTCAAGCGACCTTCGGCCCAAAAGGTATCGGGGTGTTCGCCATTTGGAAAGTGAAGTCGCATGCGGCTTTTTACCCTGCTTTTGGCATTTTTACCACTGTGGCGTTAAACCTGTGGCGTTAAAAATTCGGTCGTTTACCACTGGGTCGACAAATCAAAAAGTAATCGTTTGGTGGATCTAGTCAGTCCGTCCCGACGTTCATCGAACCCGGCTAGGCGTATCCAGGTGTTTTCATTAAACCCATATCCTACCCAGGGCATGGTTCCACGCGAAAAACTTTGAAACCACCAGTCGTCCTCGGCGGCAATAGCCAGCACCGAATCACGCGCATTGCGTTGATACGCCAGCCCTAGCTCAAGGCCACCTTCACGCATATTTCCCCAGGCAACGCTCACGCGCCCGGCTTTATTAAAATCGTTACTACCTTGATTATCCACGCCGTCCAGAACCACGGTCAGGGGTTTATCAGCAAGCGTCATGCGACCAATGAGCTGCAAATCCAATAGTTCATAATCCGATAAATAATTCGCCCCTAAGCGCCGATTCGTCCGGGATATCCCGTTCCCAGCTAAGCCATCAAGCTTGGAAAAACGCAAATACGACAGCAGCGCCGATGCTGAAACGAGTTGACCCTGCTGCCAGTGCCAACCTAGCTGTGCCGCCGCGAGTCGGGGCTTTTGATTATCAAAAATAAAATCCGGGGCAAAATAGCCCGCGCCATACGCGAAACCGGTGCCTTCTTCATTCAGCCCGGCACCCGTTACATTTAGGCCAATCGGGCGCAAGTCAGCGTCCCACACCAAAGGCGTCAATGCGAACGGTAGCGGTGCTTTGCCAAACTGCAAACTTAAGCGTTCGCCCTGCCAGCGCGCATACAGCTGATCTAAGCTTGCGCGATTGGAGCGCTCGTTATCCCGGTTTCGGCGGTTATCACGCGCATCGTCTGTGCCTGCGTTGAGTAACGCCGCAGCACCAAACTCCCAGCCTTCCACGCCCAAATACAGAGCGCCCAAATGCACCCGCGCGCGCACCCGTTCAATTTCCACTGGAATGTTGCGCGTTTTCTCATACCGCAAACGCGCGTCCCCAAACGGCACAAAACCTAGGCTATCTTGCTGCGCCATCAGCGGCATGGAAAAAGCTGTGAGAAGCACTGCAGAGAGTGTCCATCGCATTATTGACATAATGACTCCAATTAAGAGCGAAGCTGGTTGAGTGCGTCCAATAATGCCTCAGCACTGACAAATCGTGCAGCAGGCGGCTTTTCCAAGCACTGGAGGATAATCGCTTCAAGCGGCTTTGGAATCTCAGGCCACAAAGTTGAGGGGGCGATCGGCACTGTCTGCGAATGTGCGATATAAAGCTCCATTGTGGAAGTCGCATTGAACGGCAGGCTACCGCAAAACATCTCGCACAGCATCACGCCCATCGAATAGACATCTGAGCGTGCGTCCACTTCTTCACCTGCTAATGCTTCCGGCGGCGAGTAGTTCGGTGTACCAATAAACATACCGGGCTGCGTTTGCCCAGGTGCGGTGCGTCGAATCGGGCGTGCAATACCAAAATCCATCAGCTTGGCATTACCCGACGCTTCTAAGATAACGTTTTCCGGCTTGATGTCGCGATGCAATACGCCTACGGCATGGGCGGCATGCAGAGCACCGGCGATTTGCTTGGCGATACGAAGCCCAGCGCTAAACGGTAGCTTTCCGGATTGCTCGATCAAATACCGCAGCGTCATACCGCGCACGTATTCCATCGAAATGAAGGGCTGGCCGTTGACATCGCCAAAATCATGGGTACGCAACACATTGGGATGGGTAATTTTGCGTGCTAGGCGTAGCTCGCTTTTTAGACGTTCTAAGTGCTCACCATCCATCAACGCCGCGCCGCGCAGCATTTTCAAGGCCACCACGTCATCTAATTCCAGGTCATGCGCTTTATAAACCACGCCCATTCCGCCTGCACCCAGCACCGACTGGATTTCATAGCGCCCGCCTAAGCGCATACCCGGCGCTAAGCGGTGCGCGTTGCTTTCATTAACGCTGCCGGTTGCAATGCGGGTTTCGTTGCCACTCAACATCGTCGAATTTGGATCACTTTCCGGCACCGGCAGCTTTGGCAAACTAGCCAAATCGTTGGCGGTTAGCACATAAAAACGTTTGCCACTGGCAGCACCCGTGGCAACTGAGGGTTCTGAAGACGCATCGCGCTCCAGCACTGCATTCAGGCCCTTGGCGAACATTGGGCCCAGGATAATTTGCCCTGCACTGGCTTCTCCGAGCAAACGCGCAAGTTGAGCCGTGCCTAAGCCAATAGTGGCGCTTTGCGGCTCAAAGTTGGGCAGCGAGCCATAGACGAATTCACCGTCGTGCATCGCCACTGCGGGTGCGGCACCTGGGCCTAAACTTGCGGCCCTAGGCAAAAGTGCAGCAAGCGCGTGCATAGCGCGCAGTTGCCGCTGATCGCCGCCAAAACCGATCAGTAATCGGCTACCGTGGTGCTCAAAAACGCGGCCACTAAAGGTGTTTGCGATAGCAACCGCATCGCCATGCAGGGTCGCAAGCTGGGTCATCGCAATCGCTTCTTGCCCAACCGCTACATTTTGGGCAAACCGCCGAAAGTCTATGCCGAGTAAAGTCATGGAATAACGTTGTGCGGGCACATGTGGCGCACTGCGCACACTTGTTTCAGCGCCAGGCTCCGGCAAAAACTTGCTCAAGCTGCTGACATACCCTTCCATATCGCCCTTTTCACGCAAGCTGGACAGCAGTAAATCAAACGCATTCCCCAACTTGCCTATTTCATCCGTACCTTTCACCGTCACTTGCTG
>JAYUUS010000137.1:0-39968 GCA_043754435.1 Rhodanobacteraceae bacterium | reverse complement strand
CTGCATTGGCGATGATCGTCTCAGGCAACCCGCAAAGCGCCGAGTATTTGGCCGCAATTCCGGGACAGCGTCTGCTCGATTTAGTGGTGGAAAGTGATTTAGTGGCGGCTGCGGTGGCGTTTGCACAGTCAAAAGTGGGTGTGGCGCTGCCGAGGCTGGGCGAGTGCGTCGTCAGTGTCGAGGGCGACGCAGATGCGCTGCTGCAGGCTGCGCGCGCCAAGGCTGTCCCGCAATTCCCAGCGCAAGCCGCCTGCATAGACTGCGTTGAGGCAGCGCTGCGTCAGCCCTTTGATGCGGGTATTCAATTTGAGCGCGCCAGCTTTGCGCGGCTGTTAGATAGCGCCGAGTCACGCGCGCTGCGGCATGTGTTTTTTGCTGAGCGCGCCGCCGCAAAAATCGCTGATGTGCCGGAACACACCGCGACGCGCGCGATCCGCAGCATCGGCGTCATCGGGGCGGGCACTATGGGCGGCGGCATTGCGATGAATTTCCTGAATGCTGGCTTGCCAGTGGTTATGGTGGAATCAAACGCGCAGGCGCTGGAACGCGGCACGGCGTTAATCGCCAAGAATTATCAAAATAATGTGCGCAAAGGCAGCTTAAGTCAGGCGCAAATGGCTGCACGCATGGCCTTGTTAACCCCTAGCCTGGATTTTGCCGCACTCAGCGACTGCGATCTCATCATTGAGGCGGTATTTGAAGATATGGGCGTTAAGGAAGCGGTGTTTCGCCAGCTTGACGCGGTGGCAAAACCCGGCGCGATTCTGGCGAGCAATACCTCAACATTAAACTTGGATCAGATTGCCGCATTCACCCAGCGACCAAGCGATGTGATTGGCCTGCACTTTTTTTCGCCCGCAAACATCATGCGCTTACTAGAAGTGGTGCGCGGCAAGCACACCTCCGTTGAGGTGATGGCAACCGCGATGGCGCTGGCAAAAACCATCAAAAAGCTGGCGGTGGTATCGGGCGTGTGCGATGGCTTTATTGGCAACCGCATGATCGAGCAATACAGTCGTCAAGCCGGGTTTTTACTGGAAGAAGGCGCGTTGCCAGCGCAAGTTGACGCCGCAATGGAAGGGTTTGGCTTCGCTATGGGCCCGTTTCGCATGAGTGATTTGGCGGGTAATGATATTGGCTGGGCGATCCGTAAACGCCGCTACGTCGAACAGCCCGAGTTGAGCTACCCGGCCGTATTTGACCGCGTCTGCGAGCTGGGGCGCTTCGGGCAAAAAACGGGCGTTGGCTGGTATGACTATCCACCGGGGGAGCGCACGGCGCACCCAAGCGCCTTAGTCAACGAACTGGTGCTGCAAGTGTCGCAAGAGCGCGGCATCACACGCCGAGAAATTACCGATGCAGAGATTGTCGAGCGCTTAGTCTATGCGCTGGTCAACGAAGGTGCGCGGGTGCTAGACGAGGGCATCGCCAGCAAAGCCAGCGATATTGATATGGTCTATGTCAGCGGCTACGGCTTTCCACTATATCGCGGCGGGCCTATGCACTATGCCAAAGAGGTGGGCGTAGTAAATGTGCTTTCTGCGATGCAGCGGTTTGCGGACATGGACGCTGATAACCGGCAAGCCGGGGCGTGGCAGCCTGCGCAGGGTTTGGTGGCAGGCTAGAACACGGGGATTTTTGTTCTAAAATAACGGGCTCGTGCTGGCTCACTGTCCGGCTGCGCCGAATAATTTGCCAGCACGAGGCCCTTCTTTCAACTTAGGCCTTTTTCTTTAAGTCCGCTACCGCTTCCTTAGCGTCGCCAAGGACTTGCTGTGCCTTACCTTTAACGACTTTGATTTGGCCCTTGGCCTGCTGCGCTTCGCTACCTGTAATCTTCCCAACCTGCTTCTGTACGCGGCCTGCAACGGTTTTAACAGCGCCTTCAATTTGATCTTTGTTCATCATATATCCTTAGCGAGTCGATAGAAGTTGTCCAGTGACTTTACGATCACCAGAAACGTAGTCTGACCTCTGCAGCGCGCAGACTCTGTGCGCTGACGCACGTGGTGCCTAAAGCAACGGGCCACTCAAGAATGCGTTCCTCTTGGAATTCCACCCGCGCAATCAATTCGCACGCAGCCCTAGGTGTTGCAGCGTACAGACACCCGCCTATGAGCGACGTAGATTAATCAACCATTACAGCGCAGTGATGTGCGAGGGCGAGTTTGCAAATGTATGAGTCAGCAGCAGCGGCTAGGCCAAATACTGCATGCGCGATCTGGTTCTATGACGAATGATCCAGCCAATTTATTAGACAAGCGCCTACCAGAACTCGGGTGCACTGCGCCGCTCGGTTTTGCAGCTTTAGTCTTGGTCGCCTCGGTATTGCTGTTTGGATTGATTGCTGAAGACGTTATGACCGGGGATCGCCTGACGCTTTTGGATGTACAGGCCGCGCAGTGGCTGCATTTGCGCGCAAGTGCGGGTTTGACGCACTGTATGCTGCTCGTCTCATGGCTGCATTCGACGGTTGCGATGACTTGCTACACAGGCATCCTTAGCTTTTTGGCGTTTAGAAAGAGACTGTGGCGCAGCCTGTCAATGCTGGCACTGTGCATGCTCGGAGGCCTGTTACTTAACGTGCTGTTGAAGCTTGCGTTTCACCGCACTCGACCGCATTTTTCTGATCCAATTCTGACACTCACAAGCTACAGCTTCCCCAGCGGTCATGTCGCGGCCACCACGATTTTCTACGGGCTAGGCGTGCTTTGGGTGTTTAACCGCACGCGCTTGCTGCATTGGCGCGTACTAGCGGTCGTTAGTGCCGGGTTGGCGATCCTACTCGTGGCGTTTTCGCGCATGCTGCTGGGCGTGCATTACCTCAGCGATGTCACTGCCGCTGTCGCAGAAGGCTTCGCTTGGCTGGCAATTTGTCAGATTGCATTAGCCGTGTTCTGTCGTAAAACCAGCATCTTGCCTGCTAGCGCAGAGCCTGACCGAACGGTGCTAACTCCATGAGCCTGTCGTGAGCCGCGTCTTTGTGATCCTAAATGCCGGTTCTGGAAAAGGCCATGACGCGGGACTTGTTCAGCAAGTGCACGATCTGTTCGTATCGGCCGGCATGCCCGCAGAGGTTAAACTTGCGGACGGCGGCGATGCGATTACCGCGCAGATCGCACACGCCATCGCACTCGACGCAGACATAATTGTCGCTGGCGGCGGCGATGGCACCGTGAGTACCGTCGCTGCTGCGCTGGTCAGTCGCGACATCGCGTTGGGGATTTTGCCACTCGGTACGCTGAATCACTTTGCCAAAGATTTGAGAATTCCCCTGGCCCTGGAGGCCGCAATTCAGCAGATCGCAACCGGAATAAAACAGCGCGTTGACGTGGGCGAAGTCAACGGTCGGGTCTTCATTAACAATTCAAGCCTTGGTTTGTATCCGGACATTGTCCGCGCACGGGAGCTACAGCAAAGACGTTTAGGACGTGGCAAATGGCTGGCATTTTTGTGGGCTAGCTTAGCCGCATTTCGCCGCTACCCGTTCTTGAGCGTATGTGTCGTTGTACAAGGCTTGGCTCATCGGCGACGTACCCCTTTCGTGTTTATCGGCAACAACGAATACTGCATCGAAGGTTTTGCCCTGGGTGGTCGGGAGCGCTTAACGGCCGGGCTTTTAAGCCTTTACACCGCACAGCATCCCGGTCGAATGCGAATAGTGCAGTTTGGACTACGCGCGCTCATCGGGCGCTTGAAACAGGCGCGTGATTTCGACGTGCTACTGAGCACCGAGCTAGCAGTCGAAAGCCGCCATCCTCACCTGCGGGTCGCCACCGACGGCGAAGTCACGCTCATGCAGCCACCGCTACGCTATCGCATTCGCCCAGCCAGCCTAACGGTTTTGGCTCCTTCGTCTAACCCGCCAGAGCCGCCTGATTAACTTTTGATGCGCACTTTAGTCCATCTTTCCGATCTGCACTTCGGCCGCACTGATCCGGCGGTTATCGAACCCTTAATTGCCAGCGTACACGCCCATCAGCCGGATTGCGTGGTGGTTTCCGGTGATTTGACACAACGCGCTACGCGCGATGAATTCTGCCAAGCGCGGGTGTTTCTAGATCGCTTGCCGAGCCCGCAAGTTGTCGTTGCGGGCAATCACGATGTGCCGCTGTACCGAGCCTGGGAGCGATTGCTCAGTCCATTTGGCAACTATCGGCGCATTATCAATCAAGACTTAGAACCGTGCTTTATTGATGCCGAGATCGCCGTGCTGGGCGTCAATACCGCACGCGCCATGACTTTCAAAAGTGGTCGCGTCAACACTGCACAAATCGAATCGATCCGAAGCCGAATCGCGGCAATACCGCCGCTGACTACGAAAGTCATCGTCACCCATCACCCCTTCGATCTGCCCGCACTGCCGGGCAAAGTGAAACTAGTGGGGCGGGCCGATCAGGCGATGCGGGTATTTTCAAGCTGCGGCGTTGATTTGCTGCTGGCAGGTCATTTCCATTCGAGCCAAGCTGGTGACACATCCAACCGCCATAACTTTCCGGACTATGCCGCACTAGTCGTACAGGCCGGCACCGCGACCTCTACGCGCAGCCGTGGTGAAGTGAACTCGTTTAATGTGCTGCGCATCAGTCATGGATTAATCACCGTTGAGCGGCACGCGTGGGAGGCTACATCAGGCGTTTTTTTGCTGGCTAAGACCGAGTATTTTAAACGCGCCAACGGCCGCTGGGGTGCGTGCTGATAATTTTTCGCTATTTTCCGAACGCAGACTAAAACTGAACATCACGAACACCCGCACATTGCTTGCTGGCGTAAGTTTGGGCATGATCCGCGCCTGAATTGGTTATGTAGCTCAGACGGTTAGAGCGCGGCACTCATAATGCTGAGGTCGGTGGTTCGATTCCACTCATAACCACTATTTCAGCAAACAATTTCGCCGCAGTAGCCGGTATGCACCTCAAATCCAGTTCGCTAGAGTCGGCCATGTCGGTTACCGCCCAACAATCCGCTTTTACACCGCCAATCGTCGATATCTTCAAATGCTTCACCTTTGAAGCCGCGCACCGGCTGCCAAATTTGCCCGCCACGCATAAATGTTCACGCCTACACGGGCATTCGTTCCGGGTCGAGCTGCATTTACGCGGGCCGATACAGGGCCCGGAAAATTGGGTGATGGATTTTGCCGATGTCAAAGCCGTGTTCCAGCCGATTTACGATCAGCTCGATCACCACTATCTCAATGACATACCCGGCCTTGAAAACCCCACGAGTGAGCAAATTGCGGTTTGGCTGTATCAAAAGCTGAAAGTTTTGTTGCCGCTGTTGAGTAAAGTCGTGGTGCATGAAACCTGCACAGCAGGATCCAGTTACTCTGGCTACTGAGCTGGCCTAAAACAAAGTTCAGCCGTTTCGCGCTCAGCTGCCCGCAGCCTATCTGACCTCTTGCGCCTGCTCAAGGATGGCAACGATGCGCCTTGCTCTGAGTACACGCCTTTCGAATGCGAAACTCAAATGTGAAGAATTCTGGAAAGTGCGACTTATGGCCGCACCCGGCCGATAGAAGGGATGCTGAAACGGCGGATCACCCAAAATCCTGCTGTGAAATAAAAACGCAACCACGTCGGTCTAGCACGTTATGAACCCAAGTCCACGCCAGCTGGCCTTTGACGCACTTGTGCGCCGATTGAGTCCTGAACTTTACCGCTTTGCCTATTGGCTTTGTAAAAGCCGTGCGCTGGCACAAGATATTTTGCAGGAATGCTACTTGCGCGCGTGGCGTTCGTCTGAGGACTTGCGCGACGTCAACAGCGCAAAAGCCTGGATGATGACGATCCTGCGGCGCGAGTTTTTGCGCACGTTTGAGCGCAAACAGTTTGATTTGACCGATTTGGAGGACGTTTCTATTGCGGATACGGTTTCGCCGAGTTTAGAGGCGCAGAGCGAGTCGAATTTATTGCGTCAAATGATCGGCAAGTTGGAATCGAAATATCGCGTGCCGCTGGTGCTGCAGGTTTTGGGCGGTTTAAGTGGCGCTGAAATTGCCGCAGAGCTGGGCATGCCAGAGGCCACCGTCAACACGCAGTTGTTTCGCGCCCGCGAACAGCTCAAAGCCATGGTCGATGCCCCCGGCGCTGCGGTAAAGGAAACAATGAATCAGTCGAGCAACACCGTCCATATTGGAGCCGCGCGTGAACACCGCCGAATTTGAATTTTTATTGGGTAGCGCCCCAAAGCAGGCCGGGCGCAAAGCCGAGGCAAAAGCGCTGCAAGACAGTGGCGCGTGCATGAACGCTGAGTTGCGCCTAGCGCGTGCGCTAAAATTTGAGCATATGTTGGAGCAAGCGTTTGAGAGTGACATACCGGATACGCTGCAGGCAAAACTGTCTACGGTTACTGACGGTGACTATAGCGCAGCATCGCCAGCGCGCGCGCGCGTTTTATTGCGTTCGCGCCGATGGCTGGCAATCGCGGCGGGTGTTTCGATGTTTGCAATCGCTGCGTTGGTAGGTTACCCAAGTAAACTTCAGCCGCAAAATGCCTTGCTGGCGCAGCACTGCAATGAACACATGGCGCACGAACCGTTTGCGTTAACGCGCCGAACAGTGGTGCCGAAAGACTTGGTGGCACGTATGTTTGCGATGAATGGTTTTGCCACGCATACGTCAGACGGCCGCGATTTGACCGCGCTATTGGGCGAAGTTAACTATCTATCGCCGTGCACACTGGATGGTAAAACGGCGATCCATTTGGTAGTGCAAACGGCTGAAGGCCCGGTTACCGTGCTGGTGATGCCCAATATGGCCAATGATGGCGCGAGCGAAACCCATATCAATAGCTCTCTGATCCGCATTTCGCCGCTTTCGAGCGTCCAAAACTCACTCGGGGCGATTGTTTTGATTGCGGAAACCAGTGTCTCCGTAGACGCCGTGGAGGCGCGGTTTTTGAAGGCTTTGGGCTCGGTTTAAAGTTAAGCGGCCAAGACATGCAGGAAATTCAGCGTAGATCGGCTGCTGACCGCGTCTGGGCATTTTTCCATGATCTCAATAACGGCAGCTGCCAGTTGAAAACCCCGCACGGGGCGATTCAAATGGGCGTCAGCACCGTAAATTTTTGCTTGCCCGATACTGATCACGCGTTCATGGGCAAATGTCATCACGTTTGGGTTTTGATCCGCATCTACCATCGCTAAATCGCAGCCTTTACGCTGGTCAGTAAACTCAAGCGCTAGATCCATGTGCAACGCCCATCGCTTAAGTCCGCCAACCACCAAAGCACGTTCATCAGAGCGCAAATCGCCTACAAAAATTTTCATTACGCTTTAACCTTCGGTGAGCGTTAAGACATCTCCAGCATGCAGCGCAAAAGCGTTAAAAATTGCGACCGAAGTCGCAACAGCGTGTGCGTCACAATTGTTGACGTATCTGGTACAAAAATTTCCGTAAAGCAAAACGCTGTTTAGTCGCACGTTAAGCCAGTAGGCTGCGTCAGTCTGGTCATGGACATTTGCCCACTACCAATCGCCGGGTCAACGGCGTGCCAACGCAACGTGGCGTCATTTGCGCCGCTGACGCTGAACGTCACTTGCCCAAATAAACTGGTCTGGACATCGCTTGGGCGAAACGCAGAACCAAATTGCGCGCCGGTGGTGCGATACGCATCCAGCGTGACGCTGTTCCCCGCTGTAGTTGCGTTCCCCACCAAATAAAGTGGCACCCCGTTTAAATAGACATACCAAGTTAATAGCGCTTCCGTAGCGGTGCCGCGTGGGAATAGCACCAAGGTTAGGCCGTGCCCAGATTGCGTCGGATTAAACCAATTGCCGCTGTGGCACGCACTCAACGTCGTCGCTGGGCGGGGCGCGTTGAAATCGGGCCGCGCGAGCGGTTGCAGCGTCAACACCTGGGTTTGAGCGCTGGAGTCGGGGTAACTCAGCTCGGCGCGGTCTGGGGCCAAAAAGCGCACCGTGACTTTACCGAATACTTGACGCTGCACTTGGCTGGTGGCAAACGCCGGTGGGAATTGACCACCGGTAAGCGCTTCTAACTGCACTTCACTGCGGTTCCCCAGGAGTGGCCCAACGCCATAAAACCATACAGGTGCGCCGTTGCGATAGCTGTACCACGCAACTAGTAAGCGCGGATCGTCATTGCCGTCTAGCACTTCTAGATGTAGGCCCTGGCCGCTCAAGTTTGGGTTCCACCAATGCCCCGTGTATTGCACATCTGCACGTTGCAGGGCGCGAAAGTCGATATCGGCAAGCTTGGCTCGCCACACGCCACGGCCGTAGGTGAAGGCATGTAGGAAGTACGGCGCTTGCGTGTTGATCACCAGCTTCTCGACAATTGCGGCATCAAAACCAGTTTGCTCTGCGCTCCAAGTAGCACCCGTATCGCTGCTGACAAAAAGCCCTAAATCGGTGCCGATATAAAGTCGGCGCGAATCGGTGGGGTCAACGACAATGCTGTGCACTGGCAGGTCCGGTAAGTTGCCGTCAATAGCGTTAAAGCTCAATCCCGCATCGACTGAGCGCCAGACGTGTGCACCACCAAAATTTGAGTACGTTGCGTACAGTACACGCGCGTCACTCGGATCAAAGCTTAAACTAGAAACCCAGCCCTCGCGGGGCTTGACGTTGCTCCAAACGCTGCTGGTGGTGCTGGTGTAGGCAGCACTATTGCGATAAATGCCGTTCGCAGTTGCCGCAACCACTAGCCCAGGCGCTGACTTATGAGTAGCGATAGCGTTAATAAGATCAAAAAACTCCGGCCCGAAATCGGCGCTGGCGAGTTGCCAACTTTGCCCCCGATTGCGCGAGCGCCAAACGCGGGAGCTGCCAAACCAGAGTGTGTCGGGTGCGGCTAAATCCAGCTCAAACGGGGTGATAAACAGGCCGCGATCGGTAATGCCACTGCGGATGCTGACAAAGCTTTCTTGGCCCCGCGCCCCGCCATCGTCGGCGCGAAACATATTGCCGTTTTGATAGCTCACATAGAGCCGGTTTGGGTCGCGCGGGTCGATCGCGTTGTAGGAGCCATCACCACCATAGGCAAAGCGCCAGCTGGTGCGATCAAAAAACCAGGTGCCATTATCTTGAGCGCCTGCCAAAATTCGCTGGCCGTCTGCGGACACGCTGCCTTGATAGAATTGGCTGGAGCCTAAGCCCAATTGCGCGGGGCGAAATTGGTTGGCAGGCCCAACGGGCCCACAGGGCGCATTTACGCCGCGCATGACCGGCGCACGCGCATCGGCGTTAAGCGACACGCCGCCATCGTTGCCGACATAGAGTTTTCGGTTTTGTCCACCGTCAAAAGCGGGGTGAAAAGTAAGCACATGATGATCGGCATGATCAAAGCCCGACTGGTTTTGCCCGCGCCACCAATAGCTGGCAATGCCAAAGCTGGCACCGCCATCGTCCGAGCGAAATAAGTCAATGCCCCCGACCCAAACGCGCTCCGGTGTTAAAGGGTCAACAGCAATGGTTTGGTCGTACCAGCCTGCAGCCAGATAAAAATTTGAGCTATTGCCAAAATTGCAGCGGCTGTTTTCATGCGCCGTTAAATTATGCAGCAGATAGCTTGAAATTGAATCGTTGACGCTGGTGTTGCGCAACTGCGCGCGCCAGCTTTGCCCACCGTCGTCAGATCGAAACACCGCGTGCAGGCCATTGTTGTAATCCCCCACGCCATCATTATCCCGGTCGGGGCCGTCTAAAATACTGGCGCTGAGCGCATACAGCGTGCGCGGTTGGCTGGGTGCTGCGGCAATGGAGGTTCGGCCCATGCCCGGCTCGGATAAGACTTGGGCGAAATCCACCACCGCAGCACTTGCATCGCTAGTCAGAAAAATGGCCGCCGGGCAGGGGCCATTGCAGACGTTACCGGCCAGCGTACCAGTAACGTAATAGCGATCCGCCACCGACCGCGAACTGCAGCTGGCGAGCAAAACCTCTTTAGTATCCTCAACGCGCAGCTCTAACTCAGTGCAGCCTTCATAGCGCGCCGTGTCATTCGCGGCCGTTGGGCGCAGTAGGCGCTCAAAACTAAGCCCGCCATCGCGTGTCCGCCACACGCCACTATTGCTGGCTATGTAGACTCGGTTGGAATCCAGCGGGCTGATTTTTAAATCCGACACATAGGCGAAGTCGCTATTTTGGGTGCCGGTCCAGGGCGACCAATGCGCGCCAGCGTCGAGTGATTTATAGACTCCGCCGCCGCGCATCGTGCTGTAGGGGTGCGCGGTATTGCGATACAGCTCGCCTGTGCCCGCTAGCATGACGCTGCTATTGTTAGGGTCAATCGCCAGGGCGCCGATGCTTAAATGCGATAGGCCCACGCCCGAAAAGCGCCAATTCAGACCCTCATCACTGCTCACAAAAACCCCGCCCGAGGCCGCGCCCGCATAAACCCGATACGGCGGCTTGGGTTCAATCGCAATCGCGCGCGTGCGCCCTGCCAATTGATCCGGGCCTAAAAATTGCCACGCGCTAGCGCGTTTCGAATGTGGCCCCAGCATGGCGGCGCGCGCATTTTCTGCACGTGCAAGCCAGGCCGGATCAATTTGTGGGCTATTGCGATCCGGTGCACGCCGAGCCGTTTCCCACTCGAAGCGTTCGTCGGGGCTATCGCTGCGCAGCGGCGCGTGGATAGACACGGATGCGTTTGGTGTGGAGGCGGGCAGTAAATATTGACTCAAGACCCAACTAAGAAGCGCAATACCGAAAAGTGCCGTGATCGTGCGCATGTCAGATTTCTCCCCGTTGCCAGACTACAGCCGGTTAAGTGTGGGAAGACATCTTAGGGTTTTCTTTTTCCAATGGTGCGAAACGTTGCGAAACCCAGGTTCCCTGCGCAAATATTGCGATAAGCCGTTAATCTGGCCGCAACGCCCGCAGTGGGTCAATCGCCGCCAAATCCGGAAGATTCATAAAACGCCTTGTATTCCGGTAGGCGCGCGTTGATGCGATCAACCAGGGCTTTCATCTGGGCATTGGCGCTTTCAATACTCGCCCCGGGCGCTAGTCTGGCAATGGAAATTGAGTTTTCATTGCCGCGTTCGGCGTCGGTCTTTTGCTCTGGCTTAAAAATCATCGGCACATACAGTTCGCGATCTTGATCTGGAAACGCAAAGCCTGCGGGCATAACACCCACGATGCGGACATTGCGGCCATTCAAAACTAAGTCTTTACCGATTACTGATGCGTCCGCACCGTAGAGGCGGCGCCATAAGCTGTGGCTCAACACAGTAACGGGCAGGGCACCTAATTCGGCGTCACTATCAATCAGCGTGCGGCCCAGTGCAGCGTTGGATTTAAGCACGGTAAATAACGAAGGCGACAAATAGGTTTGAGTCCAAATCTGGAGTCCAAACATATCCTGGCCGCATCAAAAGGCCAAAGCGGTCGTCCAAATGCAGTTTTTGGATCATCACGCAATCAAATTCGGACAGCGCGGTTGCATTTTCGGGCACTCTGCGGGCTCAATGCTTTTGCGATTAAGCTCTGCGACCCAAATTTCTAAAATGAACCAACTATGATTAAATTTGCGCACTCAAGTTGTTTAGCTAAATGCGTCATATCGCTGGCGTTTGCTCTAAATATTGCAGGTATTGCGCAAGCGAACGAGCAAATTGGCGAGGGTACTTTACTGGCACTGGATGGCTATCACGCTTGTGTGGACGTCACGCTGAGGGATGGCAAGCGCTATCCGTTTATTGTGGATACCGGTGCGGGTCGCACATTCGTTTTGGAGACATTTGCGCAAGAGCAAAAGCTTGCGGTGGTGACACATGAGACCGGAAGCACGATGGGCGCGTCAAATCAACGCCGCAAATTATATGAACTGGGCGAAGTGATCGTTGGCGGCGCACGCTGGCCGCAAATTCGGGCGATAAGCGTTCCACTGAAAAGCCTATCCTGTGCGCCAGGAATTAACGCGGTGGGCGCTCTGGGTATGGATTTTCTGAGCCAACCGGTTTTTGAGTTCGACTTCCCGAACCGAAAATTTCGTATATTTCAACCCAAATCGTTTCGATATTCTGGCAAGGGCACGCGGCTTGCGATCCAAAAGAAAGGCCAATTTATCAATCGACTCGACGTTGGTGTCACGGTAACCGATGCGGCGGGTGTGGCGACCAAATTGACTATGCTGCTCGATACCGGTGCCCCGAGTCAGGTGCTGGATCTAGCGCACGGCGCAGGCATTGATCTAGGTTTATATGAGTTGCCGCATTTAATCACGGCAAGTGGCGGTGCGAGTGGCGAAAGTTTCCCAGCGATTTTAGTGCGCGTGCCCGAGGTGCGGGTCGGTGACGATATTTTGCGCGGTGCGCTGAGCGCAGTGCATGAAGCCAAGCGGGGCTTTGCCGCTGTGCGTAACGGTGAGTCAGGACTGCTCGGTTTGGGCTGGGCCAAACATCGGCGCTGGTTTCTGGATTATCAGCACGATCAAATTTTTATCGAGCCTGGCCCGGTGATCCAGCCAGCAGCGAAAATTGGCGTCAACGTGTGGTTTGATCAAGCCGCTCCAGGTAAACCTTGGGTTTTGACGCGCACTCAGATCAAGGATGGCGCTGGGTTACCCAGAGTTGGTTTACCCAGGGGCCTGCGCTTGGGCGATCAGTTACTCAGCATCAACGGCAAATCTAATTTTGACCCGGAAAAAGATGCGCCAGGAACTGAAAGCGCTTGGTCGGCGCTGAATAAGCCAGAGCAAGTCACCTTCGAAATACAGCGCGCCGGCAAAACCTTATCGGTGAACATAACGCCTACTGAGCTTTTGCCGCTAAATGACTAAGCCCAAAAGCTAGATGACACGCCGCCGCATATTCCGTAAACTCCACGGCTCTTTCATCTAATCCGTATCACCGGGGAATCAAACACCATGAGCAGCATTGAAGATCGCGTCAAAAAAGTCGTTATGAAGCAACTGAGCGTCAAAGAAGAACAAGTCACGGCGAGCGCTTCGTTTGTGGACGATTTGGGCGCAGATTCGCTCGATCAAGTTGAGCTGGTGATGGAATTGGAAAACGAATTCAACTGCGAAATCCCGGATGAAGAAGCGGAAAAATTGACCACGGTGCAGCTGGCGATTGACTACGTTAAAGCGCACGTTTCTTAAGCTTTAAACGATTGCTTGACGCTGCGGCGAGTCCTAATTGGACTCGCCGTTTGCGTTTTTATCGACCGTACGGATGCGTATCGCCAGTCGTTTTTTACCTTTAAATGCCGTAAATTCAAGGACAACACAAACATGAGCAAACGACGCGTAGTAGTCACCGGCATGGGCATTATTTCGCCCGTTGGCAATGATTTGGCCAGCGCTTGGGCGAATGTGGTGGCGGCGAAATCCGGGATCGGTGCGATTCCACATCTGCAGGCGACTGAACTGTCGGTCAAATTTGGTGGCCCGATTCGGGATTTCGATCCCGCCAGCTATATTCCGCCGAAAGATGTGCGCAAGATGGACCCGTTTATTCATTACGGCATTGCGGCGGCGACGCAGGCGATTAAAGACAGCGGCATTGAGATTACCGATGCCAACCGCAATCGCATTGGGGTGGCGGTTGGTGCTGGCATTGGCGGCATCCACGGTATTGAAGCCACTTGTGAGACCTATTTCAAACAAGGCCCGAAGCGTATTTCGCCGTTTTTCGTGCCGAGCACCATTATCAATATGGCGGCTGGGCATATTTCGATTTTGTTTGGCTTGCGCGGGCCGAATATCGCGGTGGTGACGGCGTGTACTTCTGGTACGCACAACATCGGTTTGGCGGCGCGCATGATTCAGTACGGCGATGCGGAAATGATGGTTGCCGGTGGTACCGAACACGGCACCACGCCGACCTCAATGGGCGGCTTTATTCAGTCGCGCGCATTGAGCGGCCGGGTCGATGCGCCGGAACTGGCCAGCCGCCCCTGGGATAAAGACCGCGATGGCTTTGTGCTCAGCGATGGTGCGGGCGTTTTGATGCTGGAAGAATACGAGCACGCGAAAGCGCGCGGCGCCAAAATTTATGCCGAACTGACGGGTTTTGGCATGTCTGCCGACGCCAATCACATGACCGCGCCGACCGAAGATGGCTCGGGTGCTGCGCTCTCAATGGAAAACGCTTTGCGCGATGCCAAGCTCAACGTCGAGCAGGTCGATTATTTGAACGCACATGCAACTTCCACGCCGCTGGGCGATGCCGCTGAAGTCAAAGCCATGAAGCTGTGCTTAGGCGCGCACGCGTACAAATTGATGATTAGCTCGACCAAGTCCGTCACCGGTCATCTTTTGGGTGCAGCGGGTGGCGTTGAAGCCATTTTTAGCGTGATGGCGCTGCATACCGGCATCGTGCCGCCGACGGCGAATCTTATTGAGGCATCGCCGGATTGTGATTTGGACTTTGTGCCCCTAGTGGCGCGCGAAGTGCCGATTAGAATTGCGATGAGTAATTCTTTTGGGTTTGGTGGCACCAATGGGACTTTGATTTTCGCGCGGGTTTGATGGCTTGATAATGACCTTGGCATGAAAAGCCGGGGTTGAACTGAGGTGTAAACTGAGCGTTTTTTCACGAATTGGGGTCTCGTAATTGCGAACGCAGTGAAGCAATCTCAACGTGCCTCGAACTCAAAGCTAGATTGCTTCGCTGCGCTCGCAATGACGACTTCCTGAGCTGTAAGAATCACGCCATATTAATTTGAAACGCACCCAATGAAAAAACCTCAACAAGAAAGCCTCTTTGCATTTGAAGTGCAGCAGCCGAGTGAAAACACTGGCTTGCGGATTCGCCCCACGGTGGCGCATTTAAGCGCCGCGCAGAAGAAATTTAATCTGCTGCTGGAGCAAATTGCCGCCGCGCGCGCCTCAGTATTGATGTGGACAACGGAAACTGAGCGCTTGCGCGAACGGCATATGCTGGAGGTGATCGCGCACTCAAAACCGATGCGGGCGTTGCAACTTGAGCTGGCGCTACAGGTGGAAGCTTTGTTGTTTAGTCCGCCGCGTGGGATAAAGATGGCTGTTAAACGTCGGCGCGCGTTGACGGAGTATATTTTGCATTTGGTGCGCACGCTTTTGCATGCAGAGCCGGACAACCAGGAGTTTCAAGCCCTGCACGACCGCCACAGCGAAGATGATTTCGCCAGCATTCGCGCCGAGGAGCACGCCATCGACATGGAAATCGCCGAGGACATGTTGAGCAATCTGTACGGCGAGGATGTGGTCGACAAATCCGGTGCAGCGAACTTTGAAGAGCTGATTCAGCGCACCCATGAACGCATGGAGCAGCAACAACAGTCCGCTCCGCCGCGTAAACGCAATAAGCGCGAAGCCGCCGCTGATGCGCGGCGCAAGATTGAGAGCGATGCGCTTTCGCAATCCTTGCGCGAAATTTATCGTAAATTGGCCAGCAGCTTACACCCAGATCGCGAGTCAGACCCCGAGCTGCGTGCGCAAAAAACCGAGCTGATGCAGCGCATTAATATTGCTTATCAAAACAAAGACTTACTGGCGCTTTTGACGCTGCAAATGGAAGTCGAGCAAATTAGCAGCGCCAGTTTGGGCGAAGTGCCAGAAGCCCGTTTAGCGCAATACAACCAAATTCTGCGCGAGCAGCTGGACACGCTGAAAGCGCAGCAGCAAACATTGGTACAAACGCTGTTTGACGTGCTTGAACCCAACACTTCCCGCCGCGTGCTGGTCGCACAAGATTTTGACCGCGCCATTGACGAGCAAAAAAGGCAGATGCAGCACGCAAAGCAGAGTTTGGAACTCTCGCTTGCCGGACTAAAAGACCCCGCCCGCCAAACGCGAGGCATTGATGACATCGTTGCCGCCATCGCCGAGCAGGAAAAACTAGAGCGTATGCAGGCAAAAGAAGATGCCCGGATGGCGCGGTATTTTGGGTTTTAGTGCGAGTTGCAATTCGGCGTATACTATCGATGTGTATACATGGAGGCGATATGGCTCAAGCAAGAGTTTTTCAATCTGGGAATAGCCAAGCGGTGCGTTTACCGAAAGAATTTAGAATGAAGCCGGGGGCTGTGGAGATTTTTCGACACGGCAGCGATATTGTGCTACGTGAAGTTCCCGCGAGTGCACTAGCTATTTTGGATGCGTTTGCTGCATTTCCAGAGGACATGTTTGCACATGGACGTGTGGATCAAACCCCGGAAATACGGGAAGAATTTTGATGCCTCCGAAACAGGTCGCAGAAGAGCAACAAACTGCCCGTTTTATGTTGGATACCAATATCTGTATTTACCTAATGAAAGGCAAAACGGCCTCGGTTCAGCGCCACTTCGCTGCCTTAAAGGCGCATGAAGTGGCGATTTCTATGATTACTCAGGGCGAAATTTACTTTGGTGCCAGCAAGAGCCAACACCCCGCGCAAGCGTTCAACGCGATAGACGCACTGTGTCTAACAATGCAGGTGCTCGATCTCGACACAAATGTGGCACGCCATTACGGCGAAATTCGTGCCAGTTTAGAAATGAAAGGTCTACCCATTGGCGCAAATGACCTTTGGATTGGCGCGCACGCGCGTGCCCTCGGCATCACGCTGGTAAGCAATAACCTACGCGAATTTTCCCGTGTTCCGGGTTTAACGGTGGCGAATTGGGTGGAGTGAATCGCTAAAAATATAAACCATGAACTTCGTCCTCAAAGTGGCAATAGTCGGAACGATTTAGCCCGTAACAATCAGGCTAGCCTGACGCGCCAACCATTTGCTTGCGCAAAGCCGCCAAAACCCCCTTCAACTCCTCCGGCAACGCGCTTTGAAAGGTGCGCAACTCGCCCTCTTGCTTCCACGCCACGCTTACTGCGTGTAAAAACAGGCGCTTTAGGCCTAAAGCTTTGGTGCGCTGATTAAACGCCTCACTGCCATATTTCGGATCGGCTGCGAGCGGCGATCCTAAAGACTGCGCGTGTACGCGAATTTGGTGCGTGCGGCCGGTGCCAAGCTCGGCTTGCACCAGCGTTGCGCCGTCAAAACGCTCTAATACCGTGAAAAATGTGCGCGCCGCCTTGCCTTCTTCGGAAACCCGTACCACGCGTTCCCCGCTGGCGTGTTCGGTTTTCAGCAACGGCAAATTCACTTCAAAGCGATCATCTTTCGGGCTACCCAAAATCAGCGCTTGATAGCGCTTGGTCACTTCGCCGTCGCGCATTGCGGTTTGCAAGGTGGTGAGCATGCTGCGCTTTTTCGAGATCAGCAGCAGCCCGGAGGTATCGCGATCCAAACGGTGCACTAACTCCAAGGTTTCGCGCGGTTTCAGTGCGCGCATGGCTTCGATGGCGCCAAAGCTGAGGCCGCTGCCGCCGTGGCTGGCAAGCCCCGAAGGTTTGTTCAGCACGATTAAGGATTTATCTTCGTGCAAAATCTCAGCTGCCAGCCATTCAATACTTTGAACCGAAGGTGCGACGGCGGTTTGTTCGGCGAGGCGAATCGGCGGAATGCGCAGTAAATCGCCCTGTTGCACACGATAGTCCGGCTTGATACGTTTGGAATTAACGCGCACTTCGCCGGAGCGCAAAATTCGATACACTAAACTCTTGGGCGCGCCTTTTAGTTCGCGCACCAAGAAATTGTCGATGCGCTGACCGATATGCTCGAAACTAACGGTCAAGGTGCGCACATTCGGGGCACCGTCGCCGTGAGGGCTGGCCGCGCGTGCAGCATCGCTCGCATTTTTGCGCGCATTCATATTGTGCATACGTTCAGCTTCATGTAGCGAGCCAATCGGCGTGCCCGCGCGCACGCGTGCGCTGCTTGGTGCGGCTGTACTTGCGCGCGCTTTTGTCGGCGCGCCTTCATTTGCCTTTACGCTAGCAACATTCGGCACGGTACGGCGGTTCGCAATCATCTGTGCAGCAGCATGGCTCGCGGGTTTGCCCGCTAATTTTTTCATTGCGGCGTAACCGCTCTTCTTCGCCGTTGCGCCTATTGGACGTGGCTTGGGTGGGGTAGGTGACAACGCATTCTCCAAAAGACTGTTAAACTCGACCGGTTCGGGCCCAAAAGCGCGCGGAATTGATCCTAAATGCGGGATGGATAGGAATCAATTCGACGGCGCCACGTAAGTGTAGGCCAAGGGTTAGACCGAACATACAAAAAGAAAAGAAAACGCGCGCCCGCGTGGCTGGCCGCAGGACTGGAATTCAGATTGGTTTTGCCTTAAGCAAATCAAATCAACCGAAATGTTGTTTTGCTCATGCAAAACAAATCAACGGAAACATTGTTTTGCCTTGGCAAAACAAACAGAAAATTCAGTGTCTTGTGGGAAAACAGCCTTAGGTTTAACTCTGAATCGCCCGGAAGGCCAGAGCAGACAGCGGTGGAAGCGCGGGGGAAAATAAAAAAATGAAACGTATGCTGATTAATGCAACGCAAGCTGAAGAAATTCGAGTTGCGATTGTTGAAGGGCAAAATCTGTACGACTTAGATGTAGAAGTGCCGGAAAAGGGTCAAACTAAATCAAATATTTATAAAGGCCGTATTACCCGAGTTGAAGCCAGTTTAGAGGCGTGTTTTGTCGATTACGGTGCTGAGAAAAACGGGTTTTTACCGCTCAAAGAAATCGCTAAAGAGTATTTTCAACCTGGAACATCACCGAATAAAAATTCAACCCGGGAGTTATTGAAAGAAGGCCAAGAAATAATTGTTCAAATTGACAAAGAAGAGCGCGGCAATAAGGGTGCGGCGTTAACGTCATTTGTTAGCCTTGCTGGGCGGTATTTGGTATTAATGCCCAATAGCCCGCGTGCAGGCGGGGTTTCGCGCCGAATTGAAGGCGATGAACGCGCCAATTTGAAAGAACAGCTCGATCAGCTGAACGTGCCGGATCACATGGGCATCATTATTCGTACTGCTGGCATGGGGCGGGAGCTTGAAGAATTGCAGTGGGATTTGGATTATCTAGTCAAACTTTGGCGCGCGATTTCAGATGCCGCGAAAGCCAAGCCTGGGCAATTTTTAATCTATCAAGAATCAAAGTTGCTGATTCGTGCATTGCGTGATTATCTGCGTAATGACATCACCGAAGTTTTAATTGACGACGCGGCGATGTATCAAGAAGCCTGCGATTTTACCGCGCAGGTGATGCCGGGAAATTTACGTAAATTAAAGCACTATACGGACTCAACCCCGCTATTTACCCGGTTTCAGATTGAAACGCAGATTGAATCCGCGCATTCCCGTACTGTGCGGCTGCCCTCAGGCGGTTCAATCGTTGTGGATAAAACCGAAGCGTTGACTGCAATTGATATTAACAGTGCGCGCGCCACCAAGGGCGGCGATATTGAAGAAACCGCGCTCAACACGAATTTGGAAGCTGCAGAAGAAATCGGCCGCCAGCTGCGTGTACGTGACGTCGGCGGTTTAGTGGTGATCGATTTCATTGATATGGAATCGAGCAATCACCAGCGGCAAGTGGAAGATCGCTTGAAAGATGCGTTAAAGCTGGATCGTGCCCGCATTCAACTGGGCAAAATTTCGCGCTTTGGTTTGATGGAAATGTCGCGCCAGCGGATGCGCCCGGCATTGAGTGAAGCGCACGAAATGTCTTGTCCGCGCTGCCAAGGGCACGGGCATATACGCGGCGTGGAGTCTTTGGCGCTCTCGATATTGCGGCTTGCTGAAGAGCAAGTGATGCGCGCGCAAACGGCACAAGTTTTGGTGCATGTGCCAGCAGATGTGGCGAATTTCTTGCTTAATGAAAAACGTAATGCGCTCACCAACTTAGAAACGCGCCACGGTGTGCCGCTGATTGTGCTATCCAATCCGAATATGGACACGCCCGATTATCAAATCGAGCGCATTAAAACTTCGGAAGCGACGGACGAACCAAGTTATAAAAAGGTCAAGCAACCGCAGCAGATTGCTACCGATGCTTGGGTGTCAGCGACCGCCGTGCGGGAGACACCGGCCGTGGATAAAGTTTTGCCCGCAACCGTGGTGCCAGCGCCGAAAGCGCCAGAGCCAGAGATTGCCTTGCCCGCGCAAGCAGAAGGTCTAGTTGCGCGGATGATGAGCTGGTTTAAACGCGCTAAAAATCCACCCGCGCCGGTTGCCGTCGTCAACGAAGTACCGCAACGGAAGGTGGATGCAAAACCGCAAAGCGGACTTGCGCATCAGCGGCCCAAGCCTTCGCAAGGCCAAGCGCCAGGGCAGGCTGGACAAGGCAAGCGTGAAGATCGTGGTGATCGCAAGAATGAGCACGGGGATCGCGGCAATCGCGGGGATGGCAAAGATCGCAATCAAGGCCAACCGCAACAGGGGCGTGGGCAACAGCCGCAGCAAGGGCAACAGCCGCAGCAAGGGCAACAGCCGCAGCAAGGGCAAAATCTGCCACAGCAAAATCGCGAAAATCGTGGTCAGCGCCCCGAGCAAAATGTGCGCCCTGAACACAATCGTGCAGAGCAAAATCGCCCGGAGCACAAGCAAACCAATCCGCGTCACGACAATGCACGCCCAGATCAGCAGCCGCAACAGCAAAAGCGCGATGAACGTCCGAATGCGGCAAGCAATCTAGCGATTGCTACAAACGTTGCACCAGAAGGCCAAAAACAGGCGTTGCCGCAAGCAGGAGAGAAACTTTCAAACCGGCAAGAGCGGCAAAAGCAATTCGAAACACGCCGCGATCAGCAGCGGGCTGAGGCGCGCGAACGCCATGAGCGACGTGCCGCAGCCGTTGCTGCAGCGGCTGAAAATGGGGAAATTTTGAGCTCTGACGCTGAATTGCCTCCAGCAACAGTGCTTGAGTCTGGGCCTGCCAGTGCCGCGCCAAATTTGACTTCACAGGCAACTGAGCTAACTGCGAATAGCGAAGCGGTCGAGGTGTCAGCATTTGTGCCCCCTAAGCAACAAACGCTGTTTCCCGCTGACGATCAGTCTGCAAGTTCAGGCAACGCAGGTGAGGCGGGTGTTTCGAGTGACGCCAAAACGGAAGATGATGCAAACGAGGCGGAAACTGCTGACTCAGGTGTTGTTGAGATCGGAGCCGATGGACTGCCGCTGGAACGCAAGCGTAAGCGGCGTCGGCGCGGTGGCCGTGGTCGGCGGCGTGGTCGTGAAGACGCATCGACCGACACTGATGCCGATGACGATTCAGATGACGAGGAGCCGATTGAGACCACATTAGCGAATGCTGGCGAGCCAGCTGCGTCTAACCATGAAGTCGATGCGCCCGAGGAAAAGCCTAGGAATCTTGGCGCAGCGAAGTCCGACGCTAGCAGTAACAGTAAAAATGAGTCTGCCTGGGATCGCCAGGTTCGTGACGAACAAGAGCGGGATCAACGCAATGAACATGATGAAGCTCAGCCGGTAAGCGACGCACAACCGCGCGTGGAAGCTCCAGAGCCTGCGAAAGTTCAGGCACCCACAAAGTCCGAGCCAGAAGCTCGGCGTGAGCGGCGTCCACGCCCGCGGCCACAGCCTATTATGCAGCCGTTACCACAGCCCCAGTCCTTAGCGCTTGCGGTTGCGGTGGCCGTAGATCAACTGTCGGCTATGCCTGCTAGCCTTGCCGCCACCAGCGGGCAAAAACGCGTTGCAGCACCCGCTGCGCAGACCCCTGAGCCAGCGGCAAATGAAACAGTCACCCCAAGCGTTCGCAGGCCTTGGATGGCGGAATTTCCAGTCAACGCCGCGCCGCCCGTTGAAAAGCCCGAGCTGCCGACGATTTCGACGGTGCAAGCATCAACACCAGAAGTAAAAAATACCGTCGCGGAGCCAGTGACAGCTATTTCGAGCGCTGTTTCGACTGCAACCGGCGCTGAACCGTAAACGCAGAGGCTCGCTTGGTTGCGCTGCTTTGGCTTGTCCAAAGTGTCGCACCCAGGCTATTCTTGACGAGATTTTTTGAGTCTTTTCAGCATCAAGCCTTGCTAGGCTGAAATACAATAAAAGACTCTGCAAAAATCAAATTCACACACGAATCGAGTTGCGTCAGTGGTCTCATAGATGAGTCTGACGTGCAAGCGCAGGGCAAATCCTTGCGCAGCGTTTCGTGGAGGCCAAACCATGTAATACCTTAAGGAGCTTTACCATGCCTATCGTCACTATGCGCCAAATGCTTGAAGCTGGCGTGCACTTCGGCCACCAAACCCGCTATTGGAACCCGAAAATGGCGCCGTATATTTTCGGCGCGCGCGGCAAGATTCACATTGTCAATCTTGAAAAGACATTGCCACTATTTAATGACTCCATGAACTACATCAGCGCGATGGCACAACGCCGCGCGACGGTTTTGTTTGTGGGTACCAAGCGCGCGGCGCAAGAAACGGTGCGTGAAGAAGCCACTCGTTGCGGCATGCCTTATGTGGCCAAGCGTTGGTTGGGCGGCATGCTGACCAACTTCCGCACCGTGAAACTCTCGATTGCACGTTTGAAAGTGCTCGAAGCCGGCGTTGCCGATGGCTCACGCGAGCGCTTGGTTAAGCGCGAGCAGCTTGAGCTGCAACGCGAAATGGAAAAGCTGGAAGCCAGCCTGGGTGGCATCAAAAACATGAATGGACTGCCCGACGCGCTGTTCGTGGTCGATGTTGGCCATGAAGAAATTGCCATTCAAGAAGCAAAAGTTCTGGGCATTCCCGTAATCGGCATTGTCGACACTAACAACAGCCCGCTTGATGTGCACTACATTATTCCTGGCAACGACGATGCGATCCGTGCGATTCAGCTTTATGCCCGCGCCGCCGCCGATGCAGTGCTGGAAGGCAAAGCGGCTGCGCCGATTATGGCGTCGAGTGCGACCGACGAATTTATTGAGCTTGACGCCGAAGGCAACCCGATTCAAAAAGCGGAAGCAGAGCGCCCACGTCGTGAACCGCGTCCAACCGGTGATCGTCCAGATCGCAAACCACGCAGTGATCGCCCAGGTGGCGACCGTCCAGGTGGCGACCGTCCAGGCAATGATCGGCGTCCAAACGGCCCGCGTACCAGCACCCCGCGCCCAACCGGCGCGCCTGGCGCAGCAGCAAAGCCACGACCGGCTGCCACACCTGCACCGGCCGCAAAATCTGTAGCTGAAGTTGCTGCACCTGAAGCTGTAGCTGCACCGGAAGCTTAAAGCTTTTAGCGCTGGCGTTTTCAACGTCAGAGTTAACGAAAACCGTTACAGCGACGGCCAGCTTAATCCCTGGCCGTTTTTCCAGGTAGTCCGCCAAAGATGCAAGCCTGCGATGTTGTAACCACGCCTTATCCCAATTTACTGACATTTAAGGAAGACACCATGGAAGTCACAGCAGCCGCAGTCAAAGAACTGCGCGAGCGCTCCGGCGCTGGCATGATGGAGTGCAAAAAAGCGCTGGTGCAAAACAATGGCGATATGGAAGCCGCAATTGACTGGCTGCGTACCCAAGGTTTGGCAAAAGCCGACAAAAAATCTTCGCGCGTGACTGCAGAAGGCCGTTTAGCGATGGCTGTTTCAGGTGGCGAGGCGATTGTGGTTGAGCTCAACTGCGAAACAGATTTCGTTGCCAAAGATGAAAGCTTTGTCGCTTTCGCCGATGCGGTTGCAAAAGCGGCGCTAGCAGCGAAAACAGCGGATATCGAAGCGATTAAATCCTTGAGCACCGATGCGGGTGGCGTGGAAGAGCGTCGCTTAGCATTGGTCGCAAAAATTGGCGAAAACATTCAAATTCGCCGTGCCGCACACGTTAGCGCACCGACTTTGGGCGCTTATTTGCATGGCACGCGCATTGCCGTTTTGGTCAGCATGACCGGCGGCAGTGAAGAGCTGGCGCGCGGTATTGCCATGCACATTGCGGCCATTAATCCGACTTATCTGAATATGGAGCAAGTGCCTGCGGAAGCCTTTGAGCGTGAAAAGCAAATTGCGCTTGAGCAGTCGAAAGATTCTGGCAAACCTGCTGACATCGTTGAAAAGATGATCGTTGGCAAGATTCGCAAAACGCTTGGCGACCAAACATTGCTCGGTCAGCCTTACAGCGGCCCGAATTCCGATGGCAAGCAAACCGTCGCAGACTTGCTCAAGGCCGCGAAAGCGACAGTAACCGCGTTCACGCGTATGGCAGTTGGCGAAGGCATTGAGAAAAAACAAGAAGACTTTGCCGCCGAAGTGATGGCGCAAGTCGAAGCCAGCAAAAAGCAGTAGTCGCTTTTGCTGGGCATTGTTCGCAATGAAAAGCCCGGGCGATCCCGGGTTTTTTTTGGAAATTGTTAAAAACCTGTTGCCCTTCGATAGAGGTGCCATGAATCTCGCAGCAAAATGTATCGTCTTTGCGAACGCAGTGAAGCAATCTCGTCGTTCAAAGCTAGATTGCTTCGCTGCGCTCGCAATGACGGATTTCATGGTTGCTGGGCGGACGCTTTGTGGCTAGAAAAGAACGAACAAAAATAGGGACTTACCATGTCAGAAGTCAAATATAAACGCATACTGCTCAAACTCAGTGGCGAGGCATTGCTGGGCAAAGAGGATTACGGCATTGATCCCAATATCGTCAGTGCGCTGGCCGCTGAAATTATTGAGATTGCTAGGTTAGGCATCCAAATTGGTGTGGTGATCGGCGGCGGCAATATATTTCGGGGCGCAGGCCTTGCTAAAAGCGGCATTGATCGCGCCACAGCAGATCACATGGGCATGCTGGCGACGGTTATGAACGCTCTGGCGATCCAGGATTCCCTGGAAAAATCCGGCGGCAATGCCCGCGTGATGAGCGCGATCAAAATTAACGAAGTCTGTGAAGACTATATTCGTCGCCGCGCAATCCGCCATTTAGAAAAAAACCGCATCGTTATTTTTGCGGCCGGCACCGGCAATCCATTTTTCACCACCGATTCCGCCGCCGCCCTGCGCGCCATTGAGATGGGGGCCGAGCTTTTGCTGAAAGCCACAAAAGTCGACGGCCTCTACACCAGCGATCCGAAAAAAGACCCCACCGCAACCAAGTACGATCAAGTTAGCTTCGATGAAGTGCTCAATAAAAAGCTTGAAGTAATGGACGCCACCGCAATCGCTCTGTGCCGCGACTATAAAATGCCCATCCGAATCTACAATATGCTGGCACCGGGCGAGTTAAAGCGCCTAATGTTTGGGGAGCAATTGGGGACTTTGGTGAGTTAATCAACTAAGTTACATTGTTGTTTCTGCGACGCCGCCAGCACCGGCCCACTCAGCGCGCTGGCGAAAATACCCCGCGAGACTATTTAGATGCTTGCGCGTGAAGTCCGCCCGCAGAACCAGAGAGCGGTGCAAGCGTTCCACGATGGATCGCGGCTTCGCATACAGGGCTTCACCTTGGGGCGGATGGCATCCGACCCATTTCTGCAGCTCAATGCGATAGAACACTTCCGCGATCAAAAGCAGCTCTTCAAGGCTCTCAAAGAATAGGTTGTCAACCAGCGTCTAGCCCTCAGAACATGCCGACAGGACGTACTGCGGCCGGAATGCGCGCCCGAAATGTACCCAGACCGTGAAACCAATGATCTCTGCTGGTTTTGAGACGCGTCTCGTTCCCGAGCGCCTCATGTAGAACAACGCGAAATCTCGCTCCCTAAGTCTCACACGCGGTCGCGTTCCATCACTCATGAACTGATGAACTGGTCTTGCTGACGAGCGGGAACTGCTCAGGGTGACGTATGGATTGCACCGATAAGTCAACGTCTAGTTCTGGCCAGTAAAGGTGGTTTGGAGAAGCAAGTTCAACGTGCAATATCTTCCCAACCGCAGCATCTCGAAACCATGGGAATTCCGCAAATGGCAGAAAAAGTTCTTCACTGTTTAACAAAAGCCAAAAGCCGTGCTGCGAGATGTTAGTAACTTCAACCGGGAAAGTGTTTAAGCCAAGCGCTGCGGACGTCATTTTGGTGCTCCTGAACCAAGCGAAATGCTTCATTGATCTCGTGTTTAGTGAGGCCCACGGATTGTGCAAGCGCAAGTTCAAGCCAGAATTTCGCCTCACCATTCTGGCTTTGCACATGCACATGCATTCGCGTTTCCTCACGCGAGAAAAAGTAAAAACGAAAGCCACCTTCGCGAAATATTGTAGGACTCATACGCAAAATAATACGCGATTGAACTTAAAAACAGCAGTTAACTTTTATCTAGTTCAGTGCTAACTCGGAATCAACGTAGTAATCACATGCTCAACATAGGCGTCAAACTCGCCCGAACTCAAGCGCGGCATTTTCAGCTGTAGGCTCATTTGCAAAAAACCGACGTAGCCAGCAAACGCCAAGCGCGCGCGGTGGGCGGCGGCGGTGGCGTCAAGCCCGGCATCGCTAAATAGCTTGGTCAAAAACGTGAGGCGCGCTTCGGAAATTTTCTCAACGCGTGGGCCGACGCTGCCATGTTCGACGGCTTTGATCAGCGCTGAGTATATTTTGTGCAGCCGAACCGTGCGGCTGGTGATGCGAAACAGCGTGCGTAAACGCTCACGCGGGTCGCTAATGCCCTGAACCCGTGAAATCACGTCGCTGGAATCATCTTCACCCCAGCGCTTGAGCGTGGCTTCGATCAGCGCGTCGCGCGAGCTAAAATGCCAGTAGAAACTACCTTTGGTAACGCCTAAGCGCTTCGCTAAGGGCTCCACTCCGACCGCCGCGAGTCCCAAATCGGCAATCATATCCAGCGCACCCAGTTCCCAATCTTGGGCGGTCAGGCGTGGCCGTTCAATTTTGATCAATTTTGGCATCATCGAGGCAAAGAAAGAAAAATCAGCATGATGTGCGTGGCAAACAAAATGAGGGGAATGCTTAGCATGCCCCAAGCCCGACTGAAACCCAAGCGATGCTGATTTCACAGTTAGACTACATGGCGTTTACGACCGCAAAAGCGCGCCTTTTGCTATAAAAGCGAAATTAACTTCCAAAAATACGGCGTATTTGTCACGCTAAGGGTCTAAAAATTTAAGGACAAAATCATGAGTGAAGCCGACGAGCGTTTTAATCGCAATGTTTTTGGTCAGCCGCTCGTGCCGTGTTCGTTTGCGCCACGTACCGGCTATTTTCGCGATGGCTGCTGCAAAACCGATGAATCGGATCGCGGCCGCCATGTGATTTGCGTGCAGTTGACGACCGAGTTTTTGACCTTCAGCAAGGCGCGCGGCAATGATTTGAGCACGCCGCTGCCGCACTATGATTTCCCGGGCTTGAAATCCGGTGATCGCTGGTGTTTATGCGTGCTGCGCTGGAAGGAAGCCTTGGATGCGGGCTTAGCGCCTAAGGTGTTTTTAGAGTCCACGCATGCTAAAGCGCTTGAGTTCGTAACGTTGGCGCAGCTGAAAGCGCACTCTGCCGACGGCTAATCGTGGCTGGCATTCGCTATCGCGCCCCTAGTGCGCCCAGCACGGCGCTGATTACCCGAGCAGGTTACGACCGCTTGAGTCTAGAGCTTGAGCAGCTTTGGCAGCGCGAGCGCCCCGAGGTTGTAGTGGCGCTGAGTGCCGCCGCCGCTGAAGGTGATCGCAGTGAAAACGCTGAATACACCTATCGAAAGCGTCAGTTAGCGGGTATTGACCGACGCGTGCGCTATTTGAGCAAGCTGCTCAAACGGGTACAGGTGGTCGAGCAAAAGCCGCACGATCAGAGTCAAATATTTTTTGGTGCTACGGTCGTGGTTGAGGACGAGAGTGCGCAAACGCTCACCTATCGGATCGTAGGGCCGGATGAAACCGATGCCAGCACCGGCGCGATCAGCTTTGATTCGCCGCTGGCACGGGCGCTACTGAAAAAACGCAGTGACGATGAAGTGACGGTTGAGACACCTGGAGGGCGACGAGTGCTGTTTATTTTGAGCGTTTGTTATGAGGATTGAGTGTTATTAGCAGGCCGGGATTTGTCCAGATTTAAAGTCAATGTGCTGGACAAATAGGCGATCCGCGCTTGCGCTTTGAAGTTCGGGTGTTGATTCAAATCATGGTTTTATGTAAATATGCTTTTATGCGAAAACAGCAGTGTTTTGACCATAAATTTAATCCACACGAGTTGAAGGATTTCAACGATGCGAACCACACTCGATTTACCTGACGAAACCTTTCGACAACTCAAAGTGCAGGCGGCACTCAGTGGCTTGAAGCTCAAAGAACTGGTCACCCAGTTTATTGAGCGCGGTCTGGAGGGCAAAATGCCCAAGGCGGCGAACGCAGTTACCGCTGAACTTCATCCAATTCCAATCGCACGCGAGGCCGACGGAAGTGTCACGCCGTATTTGAGCAATGCACAGCTTTACGCGATCATGGACGCACAAGACGTGACGCAATACCAGCGGGTGCTTACTGAAGTTTCAGGCCCAGCGGCACCAAAGCAAGCAGCTGATCAATGAACGACTTGCCGGATATTAATATTTGGCTGGCCCTGATTGACAAACGTCACATACACCATGCGCTTGCTAGCCGTTATTGGGCCGACCCAGCGGTGCAAAGTCGCGGTTTTTGTCGAATTACCACGAACGGTTTTTTGCGTCTAAGCACGCAAGCTAAGGTGATTCCGAACCCGTTAAGCGCACACGAAGCCTGGATAACGTACCGCCAATTTCTGGCGCTACCGAATATTCGCTGGCTCCCCGAGCCACAAAAGCTAGATGACAGCTATTGTGCGCTCAGTTGCGCGCCTGGATTTGCACAGCACCTTTGGACCGACGCTTACCTCGCGGCTTTTGCGATGGCCAGTGGCTGCAGGCTCGTATCACTTGACGGCGATTTCAAGCGCTTCTCCGGGCTAAACTTTCTGCATCTTGCACCAACGCTTTAAGGCCGCCGACTACCAGCTGGAACGCAAGTGCGAAAATTCAGCAGTCAAAAGCACACTTTACTACGGTGCAGACAACATCCCCATGCAATTATTCAAATTCGCCGGTGTCGCCGCTAGCGTCGGCAAAAAGCGAAAATTTGCGCAGCTCGGATTCGAATCGACGGGCAGCCAACGGGTTGAAGCATCAAAATTAATGTGCAGCGGCGTTGACGGCAGGGTTTTGAACAATGCGCTCCAGGCACGCAGCGCACCGGTGGCACCGGTTAAATTCGTGCTTTCATTGTCATCGCGGCCCATCCAAACCACGCCTAAGTGTTTGCCGGTGTAGCCCGCATACCAGCTATCGCGTTTATCGTTGCTAGTGCCGGTTTTACCCGCGGCGACCAATTGCACTTGATTCGCCAGTGATTGTGCGGTGCCAGTGCGCGTCGTTTCGTTCAGTGCCAAGGTAATTAACTTGATTGCTTCTGAGTTCGGCGGGCGAATGCTGGAGCGCGGAAAGCGATTCAGCGCTCGGCCGCTGCGATCAAGCACGGCACGCACCGTCACTAACGGCAACACCCGGCCGCCACTGGCAAGCGCTTGGTAGAGTTGCGTGAGCTGCATGGGCGACAGATCGACGGCACCTAAAATCATCGCGGGCGGGGCAGGGCGGGGCACCTCGACACCCAAAGTCATAATGAGTTCGGCCAAGCGATCAACGCCGATATCTAAGCCCACGCGCGCGGCGGCTAGGTTGTAGGATTTTGCCAGCGCATCAATCAGCAGCACGTCGCCGTGGCTCATGTGATCATAGTTTTGCGGCCGCCAATGCTGGTTGCCATTGAGCTTTACATCCAGCGGCGCATCTGAAATGGTGCTGCCGAGTGCGTAACGCGCGGGGTTCGACAGTGCTAGCAGATACACAAATGGCTTCAGCAATGAACCAACCGGGCGTTTGGCATCAATCGCATGGTTAAAATTGCTTGAGCGCGGGTCGCGTCCGCCCACCATCGCAACAATTTCACCGGTGTTGTTTTCCGTCAGCACCAGTGCGCCCTGCAATAGCCCGGTTTTATCAATTGCGGTCAGGCTGCTGACCAGCGCAGACTCAGCGCGTTCTTGCGCTTGTGCATCCAATGTGGTCAACACCGTAAGGCCTTGGCTGGTCAACGCTTGCGCATCGTAACTGCGGGCAATTTGCGCACGTACCAGGGCCACAAACGCTGGATAGCGTTCGCGCGCGGCGACGGCTTTGGCAATCACATTGAGCGGCGCGATTTTTGCCGCATCAAAAATCTTTTGGTCAATCAGGCCGGTGTCTAAAAACTGCGTTAAGACAATGTCGCGTCGCCGGGTTGCGTTTTCTGGATTGCGCCTCGGGTCATAGGAGCTGGTAGCTTTCAAAAGCCCGACCAAAAGTGCGATGTCTTGCGCTTTTAAGTCCTCCAAATTACGGCCGAAATAGAATTCTGACGCGGCCGGGAAGCCCTGAATCGTTTGATCGCCAGATTGCCCCAGCACGACGCGATTCAAATACGCCTCAAGGATCGTCTTCTTATCAAAACGTCGTTCAAGCAACAGCGCTAGGCCCATTTCTTTGAGCTTTCGTTCAATCGTTTGCGCGGGCGTTAATAAAGTATTTTTCACCAACTGCTGCGTCAATGTGGAGCCGCCTTGGCGCAGTTCGCCGCCGCGTAAGTTGGTCCAGATTGCGCGCAGTAAACCCAGCGGGTCAACGCCGTGGTGCGTTTTGAAATTGCGGTCTTCCACGGCCTGCAGGCCCGCCACCAAAAGCTCGGGCATTTGCTCAATCGCCATCGGCAAGCGCTCCGCCGCATTTTTATTATTGCCAAACAAGGTTGCGATTTTTACCGGATCAAGCCGCCAGTTTTTTAAATCGGCGCTGGAGTCGGCATCTTTTACTGCACTCAACTGATTGTCATTAAAGCGCAGCAAGATGCGGCGCGCGCTTTGCGGCCCACTCTCGAAAGTAAACGACCTAACGTTGATGACATAGCTGCCACCACGACTATCGAAACTGCCCGGCACGCTCGCGCGCGGATCACTGATGTAGCGCAGCAGCGATAATTCGGCTTTGAGCGCGTCCAGGCTCAACTCGCCCGGAATCAGCAAGAGCGGCCGCGCATAAATGCGGCTGGGCACAGATGGCGTGGATAAATCAAAGCGCGCTTGGATAATTTGATCCAAATACACCAGCCAGGGAAGTACAAAACCTAGGCCAAAGCCAAAGCCTAAACCGCTTATTCGTCGTAACCAAAACCACATTTTTAGGGCGTGCCTGAATGCATTAGGGCGCATTATGCGCATTCAGCGCTGCAAAAACTTGAATCTAGTCCGGACTATTTAGTGACCATTGCCACGCTGAGCGTGCGCCTGCTTAGCGATAATGCTCAACACATTCAGTTTCACGGCTGTGGTGCATTACACTTTGCGGCCATTTTAGCGGCCTATGCAAGCGCTAACGTTGGGGAAAAACCTTCCACACCTGATCATTTTGCTTGAGCACAATCATTTTGACCCCGAACGTTCGTACCGAAGTGACTTCGTTTGAATTTTGCGTTGTTGTCGCAGGCCCTGGTGACGCATTAAGCCGCGCTCAAGCCAACGCTGGCAAAATTGATGCGCATGTGCGCTGGCTAGACGCTGAGCAGAATTGCCCGCTGGAGTTAGCATGCGTGCGTGTTGCTGCGGATGTTTCTTTGCCTGAGCGTTGGCTAGAGCGCCTTCTAAGTGTCTGCACGGCGGCAACCGATCAAGTGGTGGCAGCGTTTTCTGCGCAAACTGAGCTTAGCCCGCTGCGCCCCAGTGCTGCGCTCAACGCATCCAGCAGCGAGATTGATGCGCTGTGCTTTGCGCTAGCGCCCCGTACACTTTTTATTTCGCGCTTTGTGCAGGCACCGCTGATGTTCGTGCCAGCGGCGTTACGCGCACAGTTTTCTGTCTCGGCGTTGGATCAAATGCTTTTGTATGGCGGACTATTTGCAGGCTCGCCGGTTTTGGAGCGCAAAGTACAGTCGAGCGTTTCAGTGGAGCAACCGTGGTATGCCCTGGGCGATCAATTAAAACATGCACTAGAAAGCGGTCAGCGCAGCACGCTGCTGACCGACAAACGGCCACGCCTGTTACATACGCTGCACAGTTGGGGCGGCGGTGTAGAGCGTTTTGCCCGTGACTATGCGGCAAGCGATATGCACTTTCGGCATTTTTGGCTAGTGCCCAAGGGCATTAATGCGCTGGCTTTGTTTGGCACTGAATTAGGTTTGTTTGATCCGCTGGATAATATCCAGTTGGCAAACGCCCCCATAAGCCCTGCCATTGCCGCACTTGCGCTGCAGCACGCGGGCTATGCGGCGGAGTTGGCGCGAATTATTCACGACTATCAAATTGACAAAATATTAGTTTCCTCATTAATTGGCCATAGCCTGGATGTGTTTGAGTCGGCTTTGCCAACGGCCATGGTGCTGCATGACTACTTCCCGCTGTGGCCCAAGCTGCACTGCGATTTTGGTGATCAGACGCGGCGCTTTGATGCGGCCGAATTGGCGGCGGATGCAGCCAATGCCGCGCCGTTTGCGCAACAAACCCCGGCTTTTTGGACACGTCTGCGACGGCAGTATGAAGCGCAGTTGCTTAGCGCCAAGGTGGTGCTCATTGCACCGAGTCAAAGCGTTTTAGACAATGTGCGCCGCCTTGCGCCAGCGTTATCGCTGTTGCCCGCACAGGTCATTGCGCATGGCCTTGCAGCTTGGCCCGATCAAGTTGGGCTGTCTGAAATAACATCCTCGCAATGGCCGCACGCGCGCGTCGGCGCGGCGCGAAAGTTAAAAGTGCTGGTGCCCGGGCGCATTGCAGGCGGTAAGGGCGCAGATTTGCTCATCCGCTGTCTGCCCGAGTTGCTGGCGTACTGCGATTTGATATTGCTCGGCCCTACCAGTGCGGCCACGCCTTTCTTTGCGCGCTCTGGAGTTGATGTTATTCCGGATTATCGCTTGGCAGATTTGCCCAAGCTCGTGCGCCAGCTAGCGCCTGATTTAGCGTTATTGCCGCGTACCGTCGCTGAGACGTTTAGCTACACTTTAAGTGAAATGCGCAGCTTAGGCGTGCCGGTGTTAGCCACTCGAACCGGTGCCCTGGCTGAGCGTATCGTTGATGGCGTCGATGGTTTTTTATGCGCCGCCGACGCACCCAGTTTGATAGCCGCAATCGCCAAGCTTGCGGGCAACCTTGAGCGCCTAAGTGCCGTTCGTGATCGGCTGGCAACGAATATCGAACCTACACCGGCGCGCCAAGCTGAGCTTTATGCGCAGGTGCTGAACGCGCTGGGTGCGGCTGTATCAGGTGCCAATGGTGCGTCCAACATAACCCAGCCCGGCCATATCACGAACACCTTGGCGCTAACCCAATCAATCGTTTCGCGCCTGAAAACTGAGCTTGCGCTTGGTGCGATAAGCATCGAAGCGCTACAGGCAGAATGCATTAAGCGCGGCGAGTGGGGTCAAAAAACCACTGAGCAACTGCGCGAGCGCAGCGAGTGGGCGCAATCGTTAGTCACTGAATTAGCAAGGTTGATTGAGCAATCGGGTGCGGTAAATGCCGCACATGGGATCGAGATTGAGCATCTGAAAACGCTTATTACTGATTTGCAGGCGCAGCTGGTTCAAACTGAAATGCAATTGCGCGACGCTCACCTTGCGACGGCACAAGTCGCTGGCGAGTTGCAAAAGGCGCACGAGGATTATCAAGCGATATTGCAGAGCACAAGTTGGAAGCTGACCCGGCCCCTGCGGGTTGCAATGCGTGCCAAACAGCAGCTTTTGCGCCGCTTAGACTTTCAACTGCGGCGCGCCAAAACGCTCATAATGCGGGCAATCAGCAGCTTGCGCACGCGTGGCTTTGCGGCGACTTTGCAGCGCGTTTGGCGCAAAGACGCGCCCTTGCTGCACCCGGTGACGTTGGCATTACCGGTGTTGCCGGATAAATTTGCCGCCTATCATGTTGCGGGTACGGTTGTTTCAGATACAGACGCAATTGCGGTATCCATGGTGATTCCTGTCTACAATAAATTTAGTTATACCGACACCTGCCTTCGCAGTTTAAGCGCTGCCGTCAGCAAATTGCGCGTTGAAATTATTGTCGTGGATGATTGCTCCACTGATGGCGAAACTTGGCAAAATTTAAGCGAAATCAGTGGCATACGTGCAATTAAAAACCCGCATAATTTAGGCTTTATCGGGGCCTGCAACGCGGGTGCGGCGGTAGCAAAAGGCGAATTTATCGTGTTTTTGAACAACGACACGGCGGTGCAAGCGGGTTGGCTAGATGCCTTAATCGCCACCTTTGCCGCGCATTCAGATGCTGGGTTGGTGGGTGCGAAACTGGTCTATCCGGATGGCCGCTTGCAGGAATCTGGCGGCATTATTTTTAACGATGGCTCGGGTTGGAACTATGGCCGCTTTGCCGACCCGAACGACCCGCAATATAACTTTGTGCGCGAAGTGGACTATTGTTCTGGTGCCGCAATTGCCTTGCGAAAATCACTGTTTGCGCAATTTGGCGGCTTTGACACATTATATTCGCCCGCCTATTACGAAGACACGGATTTGGCGTTCAAAGTGCGCCAAGCGGGGTTGAAGTGCTATGTCCAGCCTGCCAGCGTGGTGGTGCATTTTGAAGGCATTAGCAGCGGCACCGATTTGACCAGCGGCATCAAGCGCTATCAGGTTATCAATCAAGAGAAGTTTTTGGCGCGCTGGAAAGATGTGTTAAAAACGCACCCGGCACCGCCGCCAAAAACGGCCATTGCGGTTGCCAGCCAGCACCGTGCGAAAAAGTTTATTTTGGTGGTGGATGCGGTGACGCCGATGCCGGATCAAGATTCTGGCTCCCTGCGCATGGTGAATTTGCTAACCATATTGGTGAACTCAGGCTGTGCCGTCACGTTTTTTTGCGAAGGCCGCCACTATCACAGCGGCTATGCGGAACAGCTGCAGGCCTTAGGCATACAGGTTTTGTATCACCCATATTTGCAGAGCGAACCGAGCTGGCTGGCAGAAAACGGTGCGCGTTTTGATTCGGTGCTGCTTTCGCGCCACTATATCGCAGCCCCGCTGCTGGCGCTGGTGCGCGAACATTGCCGTCGTGCACGCGTTATTTTTGACACGGTTGATCTACATTTTTTGCGCGAGCAGCGTCAAGCTGAACTAGCGGGTGATGCTGCTATGGCGCGCGCCGCGCTAAAAACCCGCACGCAGGAATTAGCGGTGATGACCGCTGCAGATTTGACCCTGGTGGTTTCGCCGATTGAACAAACGCTGCTAAAAGAGCTGGTGCCATTAGCGCGCGTCGAAATTTTATCCAATATCCACGCTGTGCCCGGCTGCGCGCGCAGCTATGCACAGCGCGCTGGCTTGTTATTCGTCGGCGGCTTTCAGCACCCACCCAATGTGGATGCGGTGCTTTGGTTTGTGCGCGAAGTATTGCCCCTAGCGCGCGCGGGTCTTGCGGCGGAGCTACTGCCTGAGTTTGTGCTGCATTTAGTAGGCAGCAACACCCCCCCGGAAATCGCCGCGCTCAACTGCGATCACGTGATCGTGCACGGTTTTGTGCAGGATATTGACCCACTGTTAGCGTCTGCGCGCTTGAGTGTGGCGCCGCTGCGCTATGGCGCGGGCGTCAAAGGCAAGGTCAATATGGCGATGGCGCACGGCTTACCCGTCATTGCCACCGCTGCCGCAGTGGAGGGCATGTATTGCCACCCTGGCACCGACGTCATGGTCGGTGATTCAGCACGAGCATTTAGCGATGCCTTAGTGCAGGCGTATCAAGAGCCAGAACTTTGGCAGCGCTTGAGCGCGGGTGGTTTGACCAATGTAAGTACGCACTTTTCCTTTGCTGCGGCGAAAGCAGTGATTGAGCGGGTGTTTTTGTTGGGCGTGTAGCGCCCGACCGCTTGGCTAATAAAACCGTGGAGTTTTTCAGTGTAAATGATGAGATGCACGGTTTTTACAAAGAAAAAAATATTCTAGAAAGCTACCAGCGGATTCTGGCTTTTTTAGATAAATATTTGACGGTTCCCAATCCTAAATGAGGCGCTTATCAACCTACATTTACCAAAGAATCGAACTACTGCCCACTTTGTGCGCTAATCGGAATGGTGCTTGCCCAACAGCGGCTCAGCACATAGGGTTTTTGAGTTGACCTCTATTGCGGTAAAAAGCTAAGCACACTAATTACTGGCAACGGCATTGGCATAATAACTAGCCAATGCTTCAATCTCGGCGTCGGTCAGCGTTCCCACCATGGCGCGCATCGCTGAGTTTTTTCGCTCGCCGGTTTGGTAAGCGCGTAAAGAGCTTGCCAAGTAGCGCTGATTTTGCCCGGTCAAATTCGGGTAGTCAGGAAGTACCGCTTTGCCGGTTTCACCATGACAACCTGCGCATAGCCCAAGCTTTGGCGGTCTGGAGCCATTGGCAGACTCGGAAGTCATGCTAGTAGACGTGGTGTCTCTGCAGCCTATCAGACACATCAAACATCCAAGAACCGTTAAAAGTTTCACTCTGCCGTCGGCCTATTGGATTTCTCGTGGGCGCTCAACTAAGCGCACTAATTTCGCATTGCTACGGGTAAATGTGCCACCAGCTGGGCCTTGAAAAGTCACGTTAAAGCTCACTTGGTTATTTTGCCCAGTCGTGCCTTCCACGCCACCAAGCGTTATTTTTAGCTTACCCGCTAACACGTCCGTTGGTGCGGTAACGGCACAGGTGCGGCAAAACGCGTTGCGTTGCAACACGTCAAGCTCATCACCGCTGCGAAAGTTGCTGCTAAATGCATAAGCCCAGCGCGGGTTGCCGGCGGCATCGGGATAGTAAATTGCAATTAAAATCAGTGCTTTACCGTCAACAAGCGCAGACTGAATGCCTAAGCCCCAGCCGGGATTGCTCTCGTCGTACCAGTGGCCGGTGAAATCGGACGCGGGTTGCGACCGCAAACTTGGGTCAATAACGGGTTGGATACACCACGTCACCGCTTCATTATTCGCAACTAATGAGAGCGAGCCGACTTCAGTCGTATTCACTGTACGGCCGTTTTCTGTACACGCAAAGCTATTGGCGGCAGCGTTAAAGTCCATGCGCAGCCGGCCATTGAAAGCCGGATCAGGCTGGGCGGTGCCGTTGACGCTCAGAAAGCGGCCGAGACTAGAGCTAGCGCCGGATGCTAGCGTATTGGTATCGGCTAAAAATACGCCATCGACGACTTCGCCGATGCTGATGTAGTACTCCGGCAAACCTTGGGCATCGTAGGTGTAGCTTGTAACCAACACACGTTCAAAGCCGCCTAGGTTGCCTGCGGGTTCAATATCAAAACCGTGCCCGGAGCGCGTTGGGTCAAACCAGTTTCCGGCGTAAAACTGCGCGACTGGCGGTGCCGTTTTGGCGGCGTTTGACCAACCCACATCGGCGAGCTGCCCGGCTGCGATGCCTAAACTTTTGCTGCTGGAATAGCGCGGTGCCATTAACTCAGTGGGAAAAGTATTCAAATCCAAGTGCCCAATGCTGGAGCCGCTGAAAAACTCCGGGGGCGCATGCATACGAATGCCGCGCTCGCCGGGAATGATCTGCGTGCCTGAGCGGATGAGCGTTTCTAAACCGACCCATTGCACATTATTAGAGGTGAACGCGGCTAAACGCTCAGCGTCACTTAAACGGGCAAATGACTTGGGTGCCGCGATTGCTGCGTTGATCAAATTCCGGCTGTAGGCGTCATCTCGGTCACGTAATTCCTCACCTCGGTCGCTGAGCAGATCTAGATAGCCTAGACCATGCGTCATTTCGTGAATCGCGACCGAGCCAAAGTCAATATTTTGGGAAGGGCCATTCGTAACGGTGCCGTAATAAAAACTTCTTGGCCCTAGCGCTTGCGGGGTATCAATGAGGGAATTGAAGGTGATTTTTAAATCAGCTGACGTACCGCACGCGCCGCCTTGCGCTTTGCAACTACCCGCACCTAGTGCGCGGCCCGTAGGTGCTACCGCCGTCCAGGTGTAGCGGGGTAAAAATGGCGTGGCGCGCACCGGAAAAATAGTGCCGCTGGCGGATTTAAAAGTAAATGTCGGGTCATTGATCGCGAATGATTCTGGGCCGGCTTGCGCTAAAGTCGTGACGTCGCCTGAGCCTAAATCTGCCCAACAGGCCTGTACCACGATCGGTGCTTCTGAGCTGATTTGATTGACCAGCTGCTGGGCTGCGGCCAGCAGTGCATTACGACGCTTTTGGCCTAAATTTACGCCAACATTGCCGGGCGCATTAAAGCCCGTTGGGTTGGTGGTATCGTTCCACGGAGCTAGATCACATTGGCAGTCGGTTGCGTCCGCTGCACAGGGCAAATCAAAGCGTACTTGAATCTGTGTGGCCGTCACCGGGGGATTCAGCGTCAGTTTCAACGTAGCAGTGCTAGCGCGGTTATCGCCATTGAACACGGTTACGAAATAGCGGCCTGCGACCGGCGGACGCACCGAGGTAGGGGTGACCAGTATCGACTCAGCCGCATCCGCACTGATCGACCAGTAGTGCGCATATTCGGCAAGTTCGTCGAAACTTAAAGCTTGATCGTAGCTATTTTTGCCTAGAAAATTTTTACCTTGGCGCAAGAACAGATCAATATCGCCACTGGTGGCATTGCCGGTGAGTTCAACTTTGAAGCGGCTGGTGCCTGCTGGCACATCGAAGAAGAACACGTTGGTGAAACTACTGCCCGTCAAGGTAAATGCTTTGGCCTGTTGATCAGATAGCGAGATGCTGCTGGCCGTTTGTGCAAAGGCCGAATTTAGGCAGAAAAATCCGAACAGCGCGGTGACAAAAACGTGCGGCTTCATTTTTCTTGCTCGTTGCGTTCTAGCGCGTGGCGTTCCAACTCGTGATTGTCCGGGCGGTGGGTTTTGCAGCTCAGCTCTAGCGTGCCATCGGGCCGGATGGAAGCGGTGCTAACGCTCATCGCCCCAGCGATAAGCGCGCTTTGATCGAGATGTTTGCCAAAGCCTGAGGCTTTATTAGAACTCTCGCGCGCTGGCGTGCTTTGTACCTGAATTGGCTCGCCCTGAATCAGTGCGCTTTGCGCCGGTATCGGTGCGCTTGCGGCAGCTGCTAGGCCTAAGGAAATTAAAGTGAGCATCTCATGATCTCGTCAAATTTAAGGCATTTTCAAACTAAAGACTTTAACGCGTGCCAAAGACCACGATGGTTTTGCCAGCAGCAGTGATTTTACCGTCTTTTTCCAACTGCTTTAACACGCGGCCCACCATCTCGCGTGAGCAGCCTACAATGCGGCTGATTTCTTGGCGCGAAATGCGAATTTGCGAGCCTAATGGGTGGGTCATGGCATCCGGCTCTTTGCACAAGTCCACCAGCGTGCTGGCAATTCGGCTGGTGACGTCCATAAAGGCTAAGCGCGACACTTTGCGACTGGTGTGCAATAAGCGCTTGGTCAGCTGCGTGCCGATCATAAACAAGATGCGCGTGGCTTCGTCTTTTAGCGGGCCATCAAAAAGTTGAAACAAACGCTCGTAGCTAATTTCAGCCAGCTCTACCGGCGTGCGCGCACGCACCAAAACCTCGCGCCGCTCAGGCTCCATAAAAAGACCCATTTCACCAATGAATTCACCGGCATTGACGTAGGCTAGGATCAACTCGCGGCCTTCTTCATCTTCACTCATTACCGCCAGCGAGCCGTCGATCACATAATAAAGCGTGTTGGCGACATCCCCAGGGCGAATAATGGGGGACTTATTAGGGTACTTACGCCGGTGGCATTCCAGCAAAAATCGCTCAATATGGTGCGGCTGTGGTGCCAGTGGGCGCAATTCAGCCAACCTTTTGATTGTGGCCTGCACCGAATAGCGCAACGTGGTTTTGGGCATATTTTCAGCGTCAGGCTTGGGTGAAACGTTCGAACCGATAGAGTGCGGCATAGCTCACAATATTACTTTGGGTGACACTTTGCTTTTTATCACGTTCGCCAAGTTTTCGTTAGCGTCGCATGTGCGAACGGCCAAATTGCATTTCGTGCTCCAAAACATTTAGGGCTAGGTTGACGCCCGCAAGGATTGCAGGCTGATCGAACCTTGGCACCGTATTCTGCAGCCCAGGAAGAGTCGCCACGCGCAGTTGAATATACCACCGATGACAGTGCTTACTCTTTAAATCGTTATAGTGCGCTTGCCGAACCGCATACAAATTAGTAAGCTTAAAATGCTTACTTTAAGGACTATCCAAATGGCCGTTACCCTGACCGAGAAAGGTCAAATCACGATTCCGCTC
>JAYUUS010000136.1:0-40067 GCA_043754435.1 Rhodanobacteraceae bacterium | reverse complement strand
GTTTTTGCCATCAGCTCCGGAATTGGCCACGGCAACCGGGTGCCACCGGCATTGAGTGCTGCCAATCCGTGCGCCGCTTCGTCGCTGCGCATGACTTTGATGACCGCCAAAGACTCCGAATCAGCAGCGGGCAGGGCGCTTTCATGGGTGTGCAAATGCGCCTCCACTTGGCGTTCGGTTTCTGCAACAAAACCGAGCGCGGTCTTGTCGCTTACTTTTGCCGCCGCATAGCCCATTGCATAAGCGCCTACATACCAAATTGGCCCCAACAAACTCGGCTTAGCGTTTAATGCGATCAGACGATCCGCACACCATGCCAAATGATCGCCTTCTTCTTTGGCCGCGTGCAGCATCATGGTTTTTGTCGCGGACGTATGCGCAGCAGCGGCATGGCCGAAATACAGCGCTTGCGCGGCGACTTCACCTGCGTGGTTGACCCGCATCAAACCGGCTGCGTGTTGGCACTCGTCCTCGCTGAGTTCGAGTGCGTCATGCGCGGCCTTTGGCGTTGCACGCGATTGTAATGCGTGCGGCGCGCCTAAGGTTTTAAGGGCGCGATCAAATTCGTTAATAAGTACATCGAAGCGGGAAAGGGTTTGCATTTTAATGCTGCGTTAAGGTCAGAATTCTATTTTAGCGAATTAGGGCGTCAAGAAAAGGCAAAGTAGGCCAGATGCGACACCCAACCCTTAGACTCCGCTGCCGTTATCGAATGCTTCTGACTACTCCTCGAAACCGTTATATGCGCTTCGACCCAAGATTTTCGGTGCTCGAAGCTTTTGCCGAGGTATTTGTCCAAGCCGCACAGCCAAGACCGGCGCCCGCAACGGTTGACACAGTGAAATGTTCCGGCTTGGGTTGGATCGACGAGTTGGCGGCGGGGCTGAGTCATGGGCGCAGTGTGGGCGCGCAGGCGTTGCGGGAAAATCGGATTGGGCGCAATCTTGGCTCGGATTTGTCTGAGGGTGGGTGCAGTGTCTTCACGTCGCATTTGGCAGACTATAAACTGGTAAAATGAAAGCACCGTTTATTTGCGGGCCTTGCAGCCGTTAAGCTCTTGCTTTAGCTTTTTCTGGAAAACCGGCATGCGCAGCGCACTTTTGATAATGATTTTGCTGATTTTTGCCGGTAATTTCGCCGCCGCCCAGTCCGGCAACTACGTACCCACCAACGAGCAAATCGAAGCCCAGTTCAAACAGGCCCGGCAAGCAGCTTGGCGTGTGGAGTTTACCTGCTTTGCCTTTTGCGAAGCGGAAAAAAATCGGCAAGCACAGATCAAGCGCGACGCTGCCGCCGCAGCCGCAGCCGAAGCCGCCAAAGCCGCCAAAAAATCCACACTCGTCATCAAAACCGATACGACGTGCCAGCTAGCCATCAAGGGTGAAGATCGTGGCACCTTGGAAGCACAAGCCAACCAACGCTTGCCGGTCGAACCAGGCAAACAACTGATCGAATGCGTAAGCGAAAATCGTCGCGTTGAGCAAACCGAAACCGTTGGGGCCGGGCGCCAGTCGGTGGTGCAATTAGCCTTGCCGCCGCCAGCGCGCTTTGAACCCGTTTCTGAGGGCGTCAAAGACAACAAACAAAACCTGATTTGGGCGGAACATGACAACGGCAGCGACATTAATTGGACGAATGCAACGCAATATTGTTCGGGTTTGGGCAGTGGTTGGACTTTACCAAGCAGCGCCGCCCTTTTGAGCATGTACGATGCAAGCGGTAAATATCCGGTGCCGTATGTTTACTGGGGAACCACTACCGCAGCAAAGCCTGCAACGGCGCTGATTAATTTTACTGGCATGATTTACTGGACTAGCGAGCAAAATGGTGCCTCCGAGGCTTGGGGCGTGTTTTTGATTGATGGCTCTCGGTTCTCGTTCCCCGTTACCTTCACCGACGGCGAACGGGCGTTGTGTGTGCGGCGTTCCTGAGTTTGGTGCTTGATGCTTTGGCACTTTGGTTATATGTAGTTTAAGACGCGCGGCGGCACTTTGGGCGTTGATTTGGTTTTGGCCGGTGGCGGCTTGAGTGGTTTTGGGCGCGCAGGCCATATGGGCAGCTTTGATTTAAGGCGCTGAGTGCTTGGACGGCCAAGCCTGGACACCCAAGCCTCAGACTAAAAAATGCCAGCGACCAAAAAATTCGCTGGCATTTTGGGGGTCTACTCGTGCTTTGGAAGTTGCGGATTGAACGGGCTTACGATTGAAAAATAAGGGGATTTGATCGAATGATTTTTAGTGAAGATTCAAGGGTCAAAATCCCCTGCATTTTGCATTTGATGCGGCTAGGGTATCGCTATCTTTCCCTCAAGCATGCCACCTGGGATGAAGCGAGCAATATTTTTCCGGAATTGTTTCGCGCTGCGATTGTACAAATAAACCCTGGTATTGAGCGTGACGATATTGATCGCGTTTTGGTCGACGTCAAGCTGTCGTTAGATAACGAAGACCTCGGCAAGGCCTTCTACGAGAAGCTAACCGTAAAATCCGGCATACGGCTAATCAACTTTGCCGATTTTTCAAAGAACAGCTTCCACGTGGTCACTGAATTGACCTGCAAAAACGGCGACGATGAATTTCGGCCCGACATTACGCTGCTGATTAACGGCATGCCGCTCGCTTTCATAGAGGTCAAAAAGCCCAACAACCGCGAAGGCGTCCTGGCAGAGCGTGGCCGCATGATTACGCGCTGTCGTAACAAGCGTTTCCGCAGGTTTATTAACATTACGCAGTTGATGATTTTTTCCAACAATATGGAATACGAAGATGGCTCGCCGCACCCGATTCAGGGTGCGTTCTATGCTAGTGCCTCGTATGACACGCCGATCTTTAACTATTTTCGCGAAGAAGAAATTCTGAATCTGGCAGAGCTGTTGGCCGTTGAGAACGATGCACTCGAAAACGAGGTGTTGCGTGATACCAATCTCAATGCCATCAAATACAGCGCGGAGTCCATCCGTAACAAATCGCCGGGCACGCCGACAAACCGGATTTGCACGGCGCTATTCAGTCGGGACCGCTTTGCTTTTATTTTGCAATACGCCTTGGTTTATGTGAACGAGACCGACGGCCTGCAAAAGCATGTGATGCGCTACCCGCAAATTTTCGCGACCAAAGCGATTGAACGTAAGCTTGACGCTGGCGTGCGCAAAGGCATTATTTGGCATACCCAGGGCAGCGGCAAAACCGCACTTGCCTATTACAACACGCGATTTCTGACCGATTATTTCCAGCGCAAAGGCATCATTCCTAAGTTTTACTTCATCGTCGACCGGCTTGATCTGCTCATTCAAGCGCAGCGCGAGTTTTCAAGCCGTGGCTTGGTGGTGCATACAGTTGACTCCCGTGACGCCTTTGCCCGCGATATCAAAGCAACTCAGGTTTTGCATAACCACAGCGGTAAGCACGAGATTACCGTCGTCAATATTCAGAAATTCCAAGATGATCCGGAGGTTGTTCGCACCGAGGACTACGACGTCAACATCCAGCGTGTCTATTTTCTTGACGAAGTGCATCGCAGCTACAACCCGAAGGGCAGCTTTCTTGCCAACCTCAGCCAGTCTGACCGCAACGCCATCAAGATCGGCCTGACCGGCACGCCGCTCTTGGGCGATGACTACAATTCCCGGGCGCTGTTTGGTGATTACTTCCACAAGTACTACTACAACGCCTCAATCGCCGACGGCTACACCTTGCGCTTGATTCGCGAGGAAATTGCGACCAATTACAAGCTCTCGCTGGCAGAGGCACTCGCGGCGGTGGAACTTCAACAGGGCGATATTGACCGCAAGCTCATCTACGCGCACCCGCGCTTTGTCGAACCGATGCTGGAATACATCGTTCGGGACTTTGAAAAAAGCCGCCGCGCAATGAACGACGCGAGCATCGGTGCGATGGTGATCTGCGACAGCTCCGAACAGGCGAAGCAGATGTTCGAAATTTTCAATAAAGTTTATGCGCAAGAATTTCAGCCTATTTCCGGCTTGAAAGACTCAACGGCGGAATTTATTGCGATCACGCAGCCGGACGGTTACGCCGCCAAAGTGACGGCCAAGCACAGGGTCAAACGCGCCGAACTGATCCTGCACGATATTGGCGACACCAAAGAACGCAAGGATTGGGTTGAGGACTTCAAAGCGGGCAAGATTGACCTATTGTTTGTTTACAACATGCTGCTGACTGGCTTTGACGCCAAACGGCTGAAAAAGCTTTACCTGGGCCGCTTGATCCGCAAGCACAACCTGCTCCAGGCGCTTACCCGCGTTAACCGCCCCTACAAAGATTTCCGCTATGGCTATGTTGTTGATTTCGCCGACATCAGCAAAGAGTTTGAAGCAACCAACCAGCAGTATTTGAAAGAGCTAAATGAGGAGCTGGGCGACGAACTAGAGCATTACTCGAATCTGTTCAAATCGGCCGAGGAGATTGCACAGGAAATTGAGGCGATCAAGGACATACTATTTCGCTATGACATTGAAAATGCTGAAATTTTCTCCCAGCAAATAAATCAAATCCAAGACCGTGCGACCGTGCTTGCCTTAAAAAAAGCCCTGGCGGATGCGCGCAGCCTGTACAACTTGATTCGTCTGCAGGGCGAATATGGATTTCTGCAGCAGCTTGATTTTCAAAAGATCAACCAGCTTTATCGCGAAACCAGTAACCGCCTTGATTTACTCAATCTTAAAGAAAGCGTTGAATCCGGTGCCGCCAGCAATTTACTTAATGTCGCGCTCGAAGAAGTGCTGTTTATGTTTACCAAGGTCGGACAAGGGGAATTGCTACTGGCTGATAAGCTGAAAAGCACGCTGCGCCAGACCCGCGAAGCGCTCGGATCAAACTTTGACCCACAAGACCCAAAATTCGTCACGCTCAAGGAAGAGCTGCAACGTTTGTTTAAAAACAAAAAGCTCAATGAAGTCACGCAGGAGGAAATGACTGCCAATATCGGCGCACTCAATGCTATCCACGATCAAGTTAAGGAGTTGAACCGGCAGAACGAGCAAATCCGTGCCAAATACCAGGGCGATGCCAAATACACGCGCATCCACAAGCGGCTTTCGGAACACGGCAAGCTGACGCAAACTGAGCGCGGCCTGTTTGAAGCGCTCAATGCCGTCAAACACAAGGCGGACGAGCACGTATTGCAAAACAGCCAAGTCCTTGCGACCGATAGCTATTTTGAGCGTTTGATGATGCCGCTGGTTATTGGCGAATTTCAGGCGCACAAGATCACGCTCGATCCAGAAGCTTCCCGCGCCATTAACCATTTGGTGGTGGCCGAATACATGAATGAATTCAACGCTGGATTGCGCAGCGGCAACACAAAAGGAATACGCACTTGGTAACGCAAGATTTCGAAAAACGCACCCGGCAATTGATCGACAGCCTTAAAGCAATTTGCGCCGCTTATGGCCTTGGTAACGACGGCAATGAATTTAAGATCATCACCCAGGTTTTTCTCTATAAGTTTTTGAACGACAAGTTTGCCTTCGAAGCCAAGAAAATCCGCCCGCAATTGGCCAAAGCTGAAAGCTGGGAACAAGCGCTGGTTGAGTTGAGCGCCAACGATTTGGAAATGCTGCAACTGCAGATGGGGCCGGACACCGCACGCTTGAAACCGGAGCACTTCATCGGGCACTTGTTCAGCCGCCAGAATGCGCCCGATTTTGCCAAGTTGTTTGATGACACCCTGCGCGATATCGCGATTAGTAATAACGATATTTTCGCGGTCAAAACTGACGGCGGCACCAAAGTTACGCTGTTTGATCGGGTCAGCGAATACATCAGCGATCCATCCAAGCGCGACGCCTTTTGCCGTGCGTTAATCAACAAGCTCATTGAATTTAGCTTTGAACGTATCTTCACCCAAACCTATGATTTCTACGCCGCGCTGTTTGAGTACTTGATTAAGGACTACAACAAAGACAGCGGCGGCAAGTACGCCGAGTACTACACCCCGCACGCCGTAGCGAAAATCATGGCGGCGATCCTGGTGCCGGAAGGTAAGCGTGGCATGGTGAGCAACGTGAGCTGCTACGACCCATCCGCCGGCTCGGGCACGCTGCTAATGAATCTAGCGCACGCGATTGGCGAGCAGCGCTGCGCGATTTATTCGCAAGATATTTCGCAGAAATCATCCAGCCTGCTGCGCTTGAATCTTATTTTGAATAACTTGGTGCACTCCATTCCCAACATTATTCAGGGCGACACGCTGCTGCACCCCTACCACCGGGACGGCAAGGCACTCAGGAAATTCGACTACATCGTTAGCAACCCGCCCTTCAAGATGGACTTCAGCGATTTCAGGAACGAGCTAGACGCCAAAGAGCACCGGGAGCGCTTTTTCGCCGGGGTGCCGAATACGCCGAAGCAGGCGGTGGACAAGATGGCGATTTACCAACTGTTTTTACAGCACATTATCTATTCGCTAAAACCCGGCGGCAAGGCGGCTGTGGTGGTGCCCACCGGCTTTCTAACCGCGCAAAGCGGCATTGACAAAGCGATTCGCCAACATTTAGTCGATAAGCAAATGCTGGCAGGCGTGGTTTCCATGCCCAGCAATATCTTTGCCACCACCGGTACAAACGTGTCAATTTTGTTTATTGACGATGCCAATAAAGCTGATGTCGTGCTGATCGATGCCTCCAATCTTGGCACTAAGGTCAAGGATGGCAAAAACCAAAAGACGCTGCTTTCCGAGGCCGAAGAAAACCACATTATCGACACGTTCAACTGCAAGCGGGCTGTGCAGGACTTATCCGTGTTGGTCAGTTATCACGAGATTGCCGCCAAGAATTACAGCCTGAGCGCTGGGCAGTATTTTGAAGTGCGGATTGAGTATTCTGAGCTAACGCCCGCGCAGTTTGCGGCAAAAATGCAGGGGTTTACCGATAATTTGGACACATTGTTTGCTACCTCAGCCGGGCTTGAGCAAGACATCAAAATGCAATTGGCGGGGTTGCGCTATGGGTAATTTCGGCGTGGAAAACAGCACCACGGAATTTAAGCGCCAACTTAGCGATGCGCTAGAAAAAGAAGTCGTGGCCTTTCTCAATTCGGCCAAAGGCGGTGATCTTTACATTGGTGTTGATGACGATGGTGAAGTAGTGGGCGTGGCGGATGTAGATGCCCAGATGCTGACAATTTCCGACCGGATTCGTAACAACATTTTGCCCACTTGCCTTGGGCTGTACGATGTTTATGCGCAAGTGCATGACGGCAAGACCATTATTCATGTCGTGGTGACGCGCGGCACCGAAAAACCCTATTACCTCAAGCGTTACGGCCAATCCCCTGCAGGTTGTTACATCCGCGTAGGCAGCGGCGTGCAGCCCATGACTACGGGGATGATCGAGCAGCTCTATGCCGGGCGGGTGCGCAACTCGCTGCGCAACATTCCCGCGCCCACCACCTTAAAGCTCGCGTTTCAGCAACTGAAAATCTACTACCAGGAGAAAGGCTTCGAGATCAACGACAACTTTTTGCACAACCTCGACCTTTACACGCCGGATGGCACGCAGCTCAACTACGCCGCGTACTTGCTGGCGGATATCAACAGCATTTCCATCAAGGTTGCCAAATATGCCGGCACGGATAAGTGCGATCTGATCGAAAATGAGGAATATGGCTATTGCTCCTTGATCAAAGCCACGCACCGTGTTCTGGATAAGTTGAACATTGAAAACCGCACCCTTACCCGTATTACCGGCGCGGCCGAGCGCGAGCAGCATCGGCTGTTCAATGGGCGCGCGCTGCGCGAAGCTTTGATCAACGCCATTATCCACAACGACTACACCGCCGAAGTGCAGCCGCTAGTGGAGATTTATGCGGACCGAATTAGCATCACGTCCTACGGCGGACTAGTTAGCGGCTTGAGCCTGGCAGAATGCCTAGCGGGACGCTCCATGCCGCGCAACCGTGAGCTGATGCGCATCTTTCGTGATTTAGATCTGGCGGAACAGATTGGCTCCGGCGTAGCGCGCATCCTCAGCGCCTATGACAGCAGTATTTTTCATATCAGCGAGCACTTCTTTGAAATGCGTTTTCCGATGGAAGGCCGCACCCCCGAAGTCACAGGGCAAGTCACAGGGCAAGTCACAGGGCAAGTCGAAGCAATTCTGCGCCGGGTTGTAGGCGAAATGAGCCGCAAGCAGTTGATGCAACTTGTAGGCTTAAAGAGCCGCGAGAATTTCGAGCAACGCTACTTATTACCAGCGCTCGCAACCGGACTGCTGGAGATGACTCTACCCGACAAACCTCAAAGCCGCCTGCAAAAATATCGATTAACTCAGGCCGGGCGGCAGTGGCTTGAATTGGGTGGCGCTGGCGATCAGAAAGCGGTTGGCGAGGTTTCGGTATGAATAAGTGGCAGCAAATCACAATTGGCCAGTTTTTGACCCTACAACGAGGGTACGACCTAACTGAGGATGAGCGCGAGTTAGGCAATATCCCTGTTTTTGGGGCAGCCGGTAAAAATGGCTTTCACAATAAAGCGCTTGCTTCAGCGCCCGGAATCGTAGTCGGGCGATGTGGAGGTTCATTTGGTCAGGTTTACTTCGCAAACGAAGATTTTTGGCCGCATAACACCGCCATGTTTGTTACTGACTTGAAGGGTAACGATCCGCAATTTGCTTATTACCTACTGAAGAATCTCGACTTCACCAAACTAAATTCAGGAAGTGCGCAGCCTTCTTTAAATCGTAATTATGTCTACCCAATTAAAATTACTGTTCCAAAGCCGGTTCAACAACAAAAAATCGCCGCCGTTCTCTCGGCCCTCGACGCCAAAATCGACTGCAACAACCGCATCAACGCCGAGCTAGAAGCGATGGCGAAAACTCTGTACGACTATTGGTTTGTGCAGTTCGACTTCCCCGACGCCAACGGCAAACCTTACAAATCGTCGGGTGGCAGGATGGTTTACAACGACGCACTGAGGCGGGCAATTCCGGCGGGGTGGAAAGTAAATTCGATTGGTGGATTTGAACCCAATATTGTTACTGGAAAGACGCCATCTACCGCAAATCCAGAATATTTTAATGGATCGGTGCCATTCGTAACGATTGGAGATATCAGAGGCAATACCTATATTATAAAAACGGAACAGTCTCTTACCTTTGAAGGCGCAAATACGCAAAAGAACAAGTATCTGCCTGAGAACGCAATTTGTGTTTCCTGTATCGCCAGCCCTGGACTGGTTGGATTTGTCATAGAACAAGCACAGACAAATCAGCAAATAAACTCAATTATTTGCGAGAACGATTACGCTCGCTACTTTCTTTACTTTTGGATTAAAGGATATTTTGCTTGCGCTAAAGCTAAAACAGGAAATACGTTTGCAAACATGAATAAGGGTGATTTTTCGGGCATACCAATAATTGAACCCAATAAACATATACTCGAGGATTTTCATAATAAAATGTTTCCGTTATTTGAAACCATTAAGGCTAAGTCAAAAGAAAACCAGCAACTAACCCAACTCCGCGACTGGCTTCTACCCATGCTCATGAATGGCCAAGTCACGGTTTCGTAATGGCTAGGCGATCTGAAAACTAAACGTCTTGCAAGTGCCGAATCCCGAAACCAGCGGCCGCTGCGAGTTAGGGCAGGGTGCATCAACACTGCACCAATCAAGTCGCTGCAAATGTCAAACGTGTTGCAGGGCGCGAACTCGGCAAGTTCCGAACTATTCTGAACGGAAACCTTGTTTTGCATCAGTTACTTGGCTTTAAATTTGCTTAGAAGTGTTGCCAGATTATGCCTTGCGCGCTTACACTCGCGGACTTATTTTTCACCACACCCCTTTAAGAGGAACTGTACTGGTTATGAGAACCATTAGCGCCAAGCCTGAAACCGTCAAACGCGACTGGTTCGTGGTCGATGCAACTGATAAAACACTGGGCCGTTTAAGCTCAGCGATCGCATTCCGCCTGCGCGGAAAACACAAAACCATTTACACCCCACACGTTGACACGGGCGACTATATCGTCGTTATCAACGCGGAAAAAATTGCCGTCACCGGCAAAAAATTGACCGACAAAATGTATCACCGCTTTACCGGTCACATTGGTAATTTCAAGTCCACGCCGTTAAAAGACGTTTTGTCTGGCCCGCACGCTGAACGCGCGATTGAGCTTGCAATCAAAAACATGATGCCGAAAGGTCCGCTGGGCCGCGATATGTTTCGTAAGCTCAAGGTTTATACCGGCTCTGAACACCCACATACCGCACAACAGCCGCAAGCATTGAGCTTGTAAGGACACGATCATGGCAGCAGCAGCGATTAAACAACACTACGGCACTGGCCGTCGCAAATCCTCAACCGCACGCGTATTTTTGCGCATGGGCACAGGTCAAATCACCATCAATGACCGCACGATTGATCAATTTTTCGGCCGCGAAACTGCCCGAATGATTGTGCGTCAACCGTTGGAAATCTCCAATTTGGTCGACAAGTTCGATATTTTTTGCACCGTTGAAGGCGGCGGCATTTCCGGTCAAGCCGGTGCCATTCGCTTAGGCGTTTCCCGCGCACTGGTTGAATACAATGATGCACTCAAGCCAGAGCTGCGCAAAAACGGCCTGATGACACGTGATGCCCGTGAAGTCGAGCGTAAGAAAGTCGGCCTGCACGGCGCGCGTCGCGCGACTCAGTTCAGCAAGCGATAATTGTATGGAACTACCGCTTTGCGAGAGCAGGGCGGTACTTTCAAAAACCCTCGATGCAAATCGGGGGTTTTTTCATTAGGAGCAGAGCTATCCGTAGAGCGCAAAACTGCACACATCCATGAACCTCGTCATTGCGAGCGCAGCGAAGCAATCTAGCTTTAAACGACGCGATTGCTTCACTGCGCAATGACGAATCTTAAGGTTCCTGTCCCTGGCAATCTTAACTGCGTGGAATGTTTATTATGTAAAATACGTAATCATGCAAGCCAAAATAGGTGCTTTAATTTCGTTGATCAGACGCGTCACGCTTCTCAACACACTTAATGGATTCCGATGTGCGCATTGGCCTAATTTTGTTTCCTTAGCCTGCGCGCTATACTCCCGCGCTTTCCCGGCGGCTAATCTGCGCCGATCACATGACCTCCAAGGACGAAGCCATGGCACTGTCTATTGCAGAAATAAAATCCGATGCGCAAACGCGCATGACCAAATCTATCGAGTCACTTAAACACGAATTCACGCGGCTGCGCACCGGCCGAGCCTCGGTTGGAATTCTAGATGGCGTAAAAGTTGACTATTACGGCCAGTTGGTGCCGATCAGTCAAGTCGCGAACGTGACCGTCGCTGATTCGCGCACGCTACAAGTTCAACCTTGGGAAAAGCAAATGGTTGGGCCCGTCGAAAAAGCCATTATGGCCTCCAATTTAGGCTTAACCCCAAATGTTGCGGGCACTTTGATTCGCATCAATCTGCCGCCTTTGACCGAACAGCGTCGAAAAGAGCTGGCAAAAGTTGTGTCAGGTGAAGGCGAAGACACAAAAATTGCGATTCGCAATGTACGCCGCGATGCTATGCAGCACTTAAAAGACTTATTGAAAGCAAAAGTCATTACTGAAGACGAGGACAAGCGCGCCGAAGAAGAGGCGCAGAAACTCACCGATAAATTCGTCAAAGAAGTTGACGCGATTTGCAAAACGAAAGAAGACGAATTGATGCACCTGTAAGCGTGCTCTCATCACCGTGTTAACTAAAAAAATGGAAATCTCCGCCGATTCACTTAGGCAAGCCTTGCCAATGCATGTTGCTATCGTCATGGACGGTAACGGCCGCTGGGCGGAAAAGCGCCTTCAGCCACGCGTGTTCGGGCACCGCGCTGGCGTAAAAGTCGTGCGTGAAACGGTTGAAGCCTGCGCGCGCCTCGGCGTTGAGGTGCTCACTTTGTTTGCATTTAGTAGCGAAAACTGGCAGCGCCCTGCGGAAGAAGTCAGTGGTCTGATGGAACTGTTTTTGCGCGCGGTGCGTTCGGAGGCCGAACAGCTCAATCGCGATGGCGTGCGGCTGCGCTTTATCGGTGAACTCAGCAGGTTTTCACAGCCACTCAAACACGAAATGCAGCAGCTCGTGGCGCTGACTTCCGGGAATACCCGCCTGAGCTTGAATGTTGCGGTGAACTACGGCGGCCGCTGGGACATTGCGCAAGCCGCGCGAAGGCTCGCTGAAGATGTCCGCGATGGTTTTTTACAAGCGAGTGACATCACCGAAGCCAGTATGTCACCGTATCTAGCATTGGCAGACTTGTCACCTGTTGATTTATTTATTCGCACCGGTGGCGAGGTGCGCGTCAGTAATTTTTTACTCTGGCAAATTGCTTATGCTGAACTGTATTTTACAGCTAAGCTGTGGCCGGATTTTGACACATCAGCATTAGAAGCTGCCCTTGATGAATATGCCGTGCGGCAGCGGCGATTCGGCAAAATTACTGTAAAAAAAGTGGCAAAACATGTGCAGGATGAGCCGGTACCCTGCCACAATGATCTAACAAAACAAGTGCGGGCATGAGCATCGATAAATCAGACACTAAAACGTTGACCGAAAAATCAGCTTATAAAAAAGATGCGGCGCTAATCCCCCGTATTCTTACCGCAATTATTCTTGCACCAATAGTTATTTTTGGCGTGTTATATCTGTCCACGCCCGTATTCGCCGCCGGGCTAGCGGTGGTTTTATTACTTGGAACATGGGAGTGGAGCCGCATTATTGGCGTGCAGCGGCGGCGTTTCCGAACGGCAGTTGTACTCGTTAATGCCGTGTTTATCGGTTTGTGTTGGTATTTCTTAGCGCATACCAAGTATTTATATATTACTGAAATTGGGGTTTTTTGGTGGTGCCTCGCATTTCTTTGGCTCAAGCGAATCACCTTTGCGCAAACGCAAACACTTGCCAATGCAGAATTAAAAGTATTTGTTGGCAGTTTACTGATGCTGCCTGCTTGGTGTGCTGCGGTCTTGCTACATGAATCCGAACATGGGGTGCGCTGGACATTATTTTTATTTGCACTCATATGGTGTGCCGATATTGGTGCCTATTTTACCGGTCGAAAGTTTGGGAATAAAAAGCTGGCGCCGCAAATTAGTCCAGGTAAAACACGTGAGGGCGTTTATGGTGCCCTTACGGCCTCGGCACTATTCGCCCTCGGTTTTGGATTTTGGACGGGTGAGTCGCTACCCGATGCTTTTTTACTCATGGGGCTTGGGTTGATGACCGTGGTGTTTTCAATCATCGGTGATTTATTCGAAAGTCTAATGAAGCGCCATGCCAATCTGAAAGACTCTGGCACCCTGTTGCCTGGACACGGTGGTGTGCTAGACCGAATTGACTCCTTACTGGCTGCCCTGCCCGCATTTGTTGCGGGAAAAGTGTTATTGGGCCTGTGAATCATTCTGAAAACCACGAGCCTGGAAACCACGGGCGCGCAGGTTTGCGCCAACTTGCACTTTTAGGCGCGACGGGTTCAATTGGGCAAAGCACACTCAAAGTGCTGCGGCTGCATCCAGACAAATATCAGCTCTTTGGTGTCAGCGCACATCAAAATATTGCTGAACTGGCGCGAATTTGCCTTGAATTTAGACCAAGCGTGGCTGTTGTTGCAGACGCCAAAGCTGCGATGAGTCTGCGTCAAATGCTGTCGGGCAACAGCGTCGAAATTTTGGTGGGCAAGCAATCGCTTTGTTTATTGGCAAGCGCAAATGCGGTGGATATAGTCGTTGCCGCAATTGTGGGTGCCGCCGGTTTACCCTCAACACTTGCGGCAGCGCAGGCTGGCAAGCGCATTCTTTTGGCGAATAAAGAGTCATTGGTTATTGCTGGCGCATTAGTCACTCAAGCCGCGCAAAAATCGGGCGCCTGCATTATCCCGGTGGACAGCGAACACAATGCCTTGCTTCAGTGTTTGCCCCCTGCTCCGCCTACCCTAGTATCTGCGCAACTGGCATCTGCGCAAACAGCAAAAATTCACTCGACTGCAGGTGTGGTCAAACTTTGGCTAACCGCATCCGGTGGGCCATTTCGCAATTTTTCAATGAGCGAACTCGCTACAGTCACACCCGATCAAGCGTGCGCGCATCCAAACTGGCAAATGGGCCGAAAAATCTCGGTGGACTCTGCCACGCTCATGAATAAAGGTTTAGAAGTCATAGAAGCGTATTGGCTTTTTGGACTTGGGCAAGATCAAATTGAGGTTGTCGTACATCCCCAAAGCATCGTGCATTAGTTGGTGGAATATATTGACGGTAGTTTTTTAGCGCAGTTGGGTAGCCCGGATATGTGTACGCCTATTGCATATGCTTTAGCTTATCCAGAGCGCATCACTGCGGGCGTTAAGCCATTAAATCTACGCGAACTTGGTGCGTTGACCTTTGAAGCACCCGATCAGCTTCGTTTTCCGTGTTTAAAATTAGCGTTCGATGCCCTTAAAACCGCTGCAAGTGCGCCGGTTGTATTGAATGCCGCGAATGAAGTCGCAGTTGAGGGTTTTCTGAACGGCATGCTCGCTTTTAATGCCATTCCAGCGCTTATTAACGAGTGCTTACAGCGTTCGCCGATACAGTCCATGCACAATTTAGACAACATCTTAAGTGTAGACAGTGAAGCGCGAATTTTGGCGCGAACCCTTATGAACACAAACGGCAAGCTAGTCCTATGAGCATAATCAGCAGCGTTTTTTGGTTTTTAGTGGTTACCTGCGTGCTGGTTGCTTGGCATGAGTTCGGCCATTTTTGGGTTGGGCGTAAATGCGGGGTCAAGGTGTTGCGCTACGCCATTGGCTTTGGTCCTGCGCTTTGGAAGCGCACGGGTGCGGATGACATCGAATACGCCATCAATGCGATCCCGCTCGGGGGCTATGTCAAATTTGCCGATACGCGCGATGGTACCGCCGAGCCTCAAGACGTTGCGCGGGCGTTCGATAAAGCGTCGCTTGCTAAACGCAGCTTAATCGTTTTGGCAGGGCCGATCGCGAATCTAGTCTTTGCGATTGCCGCTTTCGCAGTGATGTATATGGTTGGCGTGCGGGATGATCGCGCGGTGTTGGGCGACACATCCGGAATGGCGCAAAAAGCTGGTTTGGTACGTGGCGACGAAATTATCGAAATTAACGGCACAGCAGTAGCCAATTGGACCACCGCAAACATTGAGTTGATGCAGTTGGGCTATGACAAACAGAGCGCAAAAATATTGGTGCGTAATGCCTTGCTTCCCGCGCAAGAGCCACGACAAATAGCGCTTGATATGATGCAATTGCCTGCGAAATTTGATGAAACGGGCGTGCTAAGCGGTTTAGGAATGGCGCCATTTTTCCTTAACCCTGATACGTTCGTTGCAGAGATGACCGAAAATGGCCCAGCAGCGCGCTCAGGGCTTTTAATTGGCGAACACATTATTGCTGTTGATGGCGTGCCGGTTGCCACCCGTAAAGAATTTATTGCGCAACTTCAGTTGGTAGGTAAAGCCAAGACCGGTAAAATCCCGCTTACGGTTGAACGCAATGGCGTTCGCCGTGAAATTCCTGCGGTTGCAGAGTTCACAACACTGGGGGGCGTACCCGCATGGCGGCTGGGCATCGGTTTTGAAGCCTTTGAAACGACGCGCCAGCTTGGCCCTTTGAGCGCCCTATCAGCAGGTGTGGCAACCACTTGGTATTACTGTACGCGTACACTTGGCATGATTAAATCTCTGTTGACGTTACAGGCCTCAGCTAAAAATATCTCTGGTCCGATTACGATTGCACAACTAGCTGATCTTTCTGCAAAACAAGGCCCCGCAGAATTTTTAAGGTTGCTTGCTGGAATTTCACTGAGCTTGTTTATTGTCAATTTACTGCCGATACCTGTCCTAGATGGGGGTCAGCTGTTATTTTTTGCGTTGGAAAAAATTAAAGGGGCACCGTTAGGTGAGCGTGCGATGGAAGCAGGTGGGCTGATTGGCATCTTGATACTCTTCGGGCTAATGACTTTAGCAATTACAAACGATCTCAGTCGCACGTTAGGCTTTTAAAAAATAGTACATTTTTAAATATCCAAAATTTAAAATAAATAAATAAATAAAAAGTCATTAAAATAGCAACTAAAACAATAAAAATAACTTTTCCACCCATACCCGCCCTTTGGTCATTGAATGAACTCCTCTAATTTACGTCTGCGCCTCCTATCGGCTAGTTTACAGTTTGCCATTGCCGGTGTGGTATTCGCACCTGTTGCGTATTCTCAATCGCTCACTGAGCCACCCTCGCCACCCTCGCCTGCATCCTTGCCTTCAGCGCCTGCCGGATTCACCATTAGCGATATACGTATTGAAGGTCTGGAACGGATCTCTGCGGGTACAGTATTAACCTATTTGCCCGTCGAACGCGGCGATCGTATGGATGCCTCGCACGCCAGTGGTTCACTTCGGGCGCTGTACAAAACCGGCTTTTTTAATGACGTTAAGCTTGAACGGGATGGCGACATATTAGTGGTTATCGTTAAAGAGCGCCCTGCAATTAGTAAAGTTACCCTCATTGGCAATAAAGATATTAAAGAAGAGGAATTACGCAAAGCGTTGTCAGGAATTGGTTTATCTGAAGGCGAAGTTTATAATCGCTTGATTATTGACAAAGTAAAGCAAGAGCTTACCAAGCAATACTATAATCGCGGTAAGTATAACGTCAAAGTCACGCCTAGCATCAAAACCTTGGACAGAAATCGGGTAGAAGTCACCATTGCTGTTGGCGAAGGCAAAGCTAGTAAAATCCGTCATATCAACATTGTGGGTAATAAGCGTTTTACCGATGCTGAGATTATGGAAGAGTTTGAAGCCAAAACAACCAATTGGTTGAGCTGGTATAAACGCGATGACCAATACGCCAAAGAAAAAATTCAGGGCGATTTAGAAAAATTGCGCGCTTTTTACTTGGATCGCGGCTACGTTGATTTTGAAGTTGAGTCGACCCAAGTGACCATTAGTCCAGATCGTCGGAACATTTATATTACCGCCAACGTTAACGAAGGCGAAGTCTATAAAATTCGAGATACCAAATTAACGGGTACTTTTATTATCGGCCAGGAGGCTTTAGAGCCGCTAATTTTTACCCAAAAAGGCGATATTTTTAGCCGCAAGCGGCTTGAGCAGACATCCGAGGCAATTAAAGGCGTGCTGGCCAACGTCGGCTATGCGTTTGCTGACGTGCAGCCGGTTCCTGACATCGACAAAGTGAAGCGCGAAGTTGGCTTAACATTTTTTGTAAACCCCGGAAAGCGCGTTTATGTTCGTCGAGTAATCTTTACCGGCAATACTAAAACTCAAGACGAAGTTTTACGGCGCGAAATGCGCCAATTTGAAGGCGGTTGGTTTTCGCAAGCTGCCGTAGATCGCTCGAAAGTACGCTTGCAAAGGCTGGGATATTTTCAAGATGTGACTGTGGAAACGCCTAAAGTTGCGGGTACTGATGACCAAGTAGATATCGAAATTGCGGTCAAAGAACGTCAAGTGGGTAATTTCCAGTTTGGGTTTGGCTATGCAGCGGCGCAAGGTTTAATCACCAATATTTCGCTACAGCAAGAAAATTTCTTAGGTAAAGGTAACCGCGTTGGCTTTGCTTTAAGTAATAGCGTTTTTAGCAAAAGTTTTACCGTCAGCTATTTCAATCCTTATTGGACGGACGAAGGCATAAGCAGAGGCTTTAACTTAAATTTCCGTGATTCTAACTATGGTCAGCGTGACAATTTAGCGCGTTACCAAAGCAATACGATTGACGCATCAGCAGTTTTTTCAGTTCCAGTTACAGAAACCGACCGAATTAATTTCCAGATTGGAGTTGATCAGAATAAATTGCGGTTGAGTGATGACATTAACACGCCAACCGCATTTCTTGATTTTTTTAACAAGAATGGTGGAGCGCGTGGGTGTGATATTTTTCCTGATTCTATAAACCCCGGCCAAGTACCAGAAATTTTTGTGAATCGAGCGTTTAGTCGTTGCGCTGATTACCAGTCATTGCGCGGTCAAGTTGGCTGGGCGCGCGACACGAGAAACCGGTTTTTCGTGCCGACCGCCGGTTCCTATGCACGAGTTGGCGCAGAAATTACGCTGCCGCTTTCAGATCTTCGTTATTACAAACTTTCGGGCGAATATCAAAAATTCTTCCCGATCACTCATTCGTTTGTTTTAATGTCGAAAACTGAGCTGGGCTTGGGTAAGCCGTATGACAGCACGCGGGGTTTTCCATTTTTTGAAAACTTTTATGGCGGCGGCAGTCGCTCAGTGCGGGGCTTTCGTGACAACACCCTTGGCCCCCGCTATGTATTTGGCGTTCCACCCGCAGGTACCGTGTTTACCCCGAATCAAATACGGGACAATTCGTACCCAATCGGCGGTGCCTTGAGTGTTTCCCAAAGTTTAGAACTGTTGATTCCCACCCCTTTTGCGAAAGATACAGAATCTGTACGTTTAGCCGCGTTCTTAGATGCCGGGCAGGTTTATAAAGACGTGAGTTCGTTTGATGCGAAAGAGCTTCGCTACTCTGCCGGGATTTCCGTGCAGTGGCAGTCACCTGTGGCACCGATCATTATTAACTGGGCGTTTCCGCTGAATGCCAAACCCGGTGACGATATTGAGCGATTGCAATTTACCTTCTTGAACGGGATGTAATTGGAAGCGCCCACTGAAAAAGACTAGCCGCCCGCACCTCATGCTGCCGCTTCTAAGCTTCGCGCTCGGAACGGGAGGTTATGCTTTGGTAAGCGCGCAAGCGCCCTCGCCCGCTCTGCCTGCCAGCCAGTTGACGGGAACGCGGGTAGCCGTTGTCGATATGAAACGCGTGATTGAAGGTGCACCGCAATATACGGCCGGCAAACAGCGTGTGATTGCTGAGCTTGCGAGCGTTGAGGTCAAACTCAAATCAGATGAGGCGCAGTTAGTGGCGCTGAAAAGGCGGCGTGAACTCGAAGCGCCGCTGATGGCCAAGGCGCAACTAGAAGATTTAGTGCGCACCATTGAAGCCAGCGAACGCGCACTGAAACGTTCACGCGAAGAATTTAATCAGCGCCTTACCCTTCGCACCAATGAAGTGGTGCGCGATTTAGAGCGCAAACTGGGTGAGGTGATTGCCGAAGTCGCTAAGCTTCAGGGCGCTGATACGGTCATCAGCACGACTGCCACGGTTTATACGAATCCTAAAATCGATATTACCGATGCAGTTCTCGCGAAACTTCGCACGACTGGCAAATAAGACGCGTCAAGGTTGGATTGCGCAAATGACTAATTTCACGCTTGCTAAGCTTGCCGAACGCTTTAATCTAGTCGTCATCGGTGATCCAAACCACTGTATTTCGGGGGTTGCAACCTTAGAAAGTGCGCGCAAACATCAGCTGAGTTTTTTCACCAGCGGCAAGTATCGCTTGCAGCTATTGGCAACACAGGCCGGCGCGGTATTAATGAAAATACCTGATCCAGCCCTAAATCGCCAAGAAGTCAGCGCCCTAATCAGCTCAAATCCGCACGCAGATTTTGCCCGCATCGCGGCTCTGTTCGCACCACACAGCAATGCGGTGCCCGGCGTACACCCAACTGCTGTGGTGGAGTTAGGAGCCAGCATTCACGCCAGTGCAGAAGTAGGCGCGCAGTGCTTTATCGCCAGTTCCGCAGTGATTGAGGCGGGCGTGAAGTTGGGTGCGCAGTGCATTATTGGCCCCGATTGCGCAGTAGGTGCTTATTCAGAGCTGATGTCACGCGTCACGCTGGTCAAGCGCGTCCAGCTTGGGCGCTGCGTGATCGTGCACTCAGGCGCAGTTTTAGGTGCTGACGGATTTAGTTTTGCACAAGACCAAGGACGCTGGTTAAAAGTGCCGCAATTAGGGCGGGTGATTGTGGGTGACGGCTGTGACATCGGTGCCAACACCACGATTGACTGTGGCGCACTCGATGACACGGTTTTAGGTGCAGAGGTGAAGTTAGACAATCAAATTCAAATAGGTCACAACGTGCGCATTGGTGATGGCACCGCGATTGCTGGCTGCACGGCCGTGGCGGGGAGCACCACCATTGGTGCCGGCTGCCTAATCGCTGGCGGTGTTGGCATTGCCGGGCATTTAGAGATTTGTGACGGGGTTTCGGTGATGGCAATGAGCCTAGTTTCCGTCTCGATTACTGAAAAAGGCACTTACGCGGGCGCGATGCCGCTGATGCCGCAGCGCGAGTGGCGTAAAAACGCGGTGCATTTACGTCGACTTGACGGCACACTTCGCAACACAAAATTAGCCGAAAAGTCACTTCTTGAGAAAAATAATAATGACTGAACTTGTTGAAACTCAAACTAACGGGGTTGCTAAAGCAAACGCATTCCCGATTGACGTCACCAGCATCATGCAGCTGTTGCCGCACCGCTATCCATTTTTACTGGTCGACCGCGTTCTGAATTTTGAGGCAGGCAAGAACTTGACCGCATTAAAAAACGTCACCATTAATGAGCCGTTTTTCCCAGGGCATTTTCCTGGGCATCCGGTGATGCCGGGCGTGCTCATTTTAGAATCATTGGCACAGGCGTGTGGCCTTTTGGTCATGCTGTCCGCGCCAGATCTGGCAAAAGGCAATTTGTTTTATTTTGCGAAAATCGACAATGCGCGCTTCAGCCAAATTGTGAAGCCTGGGGATCAATTGATTTTAGAGGTTGAACAAAAACGCATGCGCATGGGCATGGGCCAGTTCGAAACGCGCGCATTGGTGGATGGCAAAGTCGTCGCCAGCGCCGATATGCTGTGCGCGCAACGGCCCGCAGCTTAAGCCGCTATGAGTTTAGTGCCTTCTTTAATTCACCCCAGCGCCATTATTGATGCCAGCGCCGAGCTTGATTCCAGTGTGCAAGTTGGTCCTTACAGCATTATCGGGCCGAAAGTCAGAATTGGTGCCAATTGCGTAATCGGTCCGCATGTTGTTATTGAAGGCCCGACCACAATCGGGCGCGACAATCGCATCTGGCAGTTTGCGTCGGTGGGTGCAGCGCCTCAGGACAAAAAATTCGCTGATGAGGACACCGAACTCATCATTGGCGATGGCAATGTGATTCGTGAAAATGTCACGCTCAATCGCGGCACCGTCACAGGCGGTGGCAAAACCGTTATCGGTGATGACAACTGGATTATGGCTTATGTGCATATCGCGCATGACTGCATTGTCGGTAACCACACGATATTTGCTAATAGCGCCACCCTCGCCGGCCATGTCACCATTGATGACTACGTCATTTTGGGCGGTTTTACGCTAGTGCATCAGTTTTGCCGCATCGGCGCACACGCGTTTACCGGTATGGGCGCAAAAATCAATGGCGATGTGCCGCCCTATGTTGTGATTGCGGGTGAAATGAGTGCGCCGCGCGGCATCAATAGCGAAGGCCTAAAGCGTCGCGGTTTTAGCTCTGAGCAAATTATGGCGATCAAGCGTGCGTATAAAACCTTTTATGCCAGTGATTTACCTTTGAAAGAGGCGTGCGCGGCACTCAATTTAGCGGCGACTGACGACGCCAACGTGCTCAAATTCGTGCAGTTGATCGAAAATAGTACGCGTGGTATTCAGCGCTAGGCTTTTTGGAGTAAGCAAAACATCTATCGGCTTTACCTTGATCTTTAAGGCAGCGCCCCTATTACCTTGACACTGGTATTCAGGAAATTAAAGCGTGTCCAATTCACTTGTGCAGCAAACCCCTAAGCAGATCACCGCCGAACTTGACCGCTTCATCATTGGTCAAAACGGTGCCAAACGTGCAGTCGCGATTGCACTGCGCAATCGTTGGCGCCGTATGCAGCTTGATCCTGCGTTTCGCAATGAAGTAACGCCAAAAAACATTCTAATGATCGGGCCTACAGGTGTGGGCAAAACCGAAATCGCGCGCCGATTAGCCGGGCTTGCAAACGCACCCTTCGTAAAAGTTGAGGCGACCAAGTTCACGGAAGTGGGCTACGTGGGTAAAGACGTGGAAACCATTATTCGCGATTTGGTGGATGGCGCGGTCAAAATGGCGCGCGACCAAGCCGTTGCTGGCGTGCGTGAAAAAGCTGTTGAGAAAGCGCGCGACCGTATTGTCGATGCTTTAGTTCCGGCGCGTAAAGGTTTAAGTTTTGAGCATTATCCGGCGCACGTGGCCGAGGGTGATGTGGAAACGCGCCGTAAGCTGCGCGTGCAGCTTGTTGATGGGAAATTAGATGACCGTGAAATTGAGATCGAATTAGCGCACGCTATGGGTGTTGAAATCATGTCACCGCCCGGCATGGAAGAAATGGGCAGCCAATTGCGCGGCATGTTCCAGTCCCTGGCGAATGGTAAGACGCAAAAGCGTAAGCTAATTGTCAAAGTGGCATTACCTCTGTTGATCGAGGAAGAAGCCAGCAAAATGATTAATGAGGAAGAAATTAAGCAATCTGCGCTGTCAAACGCCGAGCAAAACGGCATTGTTTTTATTGACGAAATTGATAAAGTTTGCCAGCGTTCTGATTTTGGCGGTGCGGGGGTCAGCCGTGAAGGCGTGCAGCGCGATCTTTTGCCCTTAGTCGAAGGATGCACGGTTTCCACTAAACACGGCACCGTCAAAACGGATCACATTTTGTTTATTGCTTCTGGTGCATTTCATCTGGTGAAGCCGTCGGATTTAATTCCAGAGTTGCAAGGACGCTTTCCGATTCGGGTGGAATTGTTTGCGCTGACGGTTGATGATTTTGAGCGCATCCTGCGTGAACCGCACAATGCTTTGACCAAACAATACAGCGCATTATTAGCCACCGAAGGTGTCAGCCTGCAATTCACCGACGACGGTATTCGCAAGCTGGCCGAGATCGCATTTCAAGTCAATGAAAAGACCGAAAACATTGGCGCGCGACGATTACACACGGTATTAGAAAAGTTGCTGGAAGAAATCAGCTTTGATGCGGATGAAAAAGCAGGTACTATTTTGACGTTGGATGCGGCATTCGTTGAAGCTCAGCTCGGATCACTGGCTGGCAATGAAGATCTCAGCCGCTATATTCTTTAAATTTAAATTTCAACGAAATATATGACTGCCAATCTGCAAGCCCCATCCCTGCAAGACCTTGCCACCCAATGCTGCAAACCGCTGAAAGGCGGCGAGCACAGTTTAACTGCCGAGCTAATTACCCGTGGTTTGCTAAAAATTCCGGGTTGGTGTGTGCTAGACAATGAATTAGTGCGCGAATTTAAGTTCAGCGATTACTATCACAGTATCGCTTTCGTCAACGCAGTTGCCTATGTGGCCCATGCGCAAGACCACCACCCGGAATTATCCGTGCACTACAACCGGGTGCAGGTGCGTTTTTCTACCCATGATGTGGGCGGCTTGTCTTTAAACGATTTCATTTGTGCCGCAAGAGTCAATGCTTTGATTTCAGCTTAGTTCGGGGGCGGAACCTATTTTTTAGCCGTCTCCGGTGATCAATGCCATTAACTTAAGGAAATTCCGCGAAAGATTCGTCATCGCGAGGAGCGCAGCGACGTGGCGATCTCCATACGCCGAGTAAAAACGAGATTGCTTCACTGCGTTCGCAAAGACGAATCGGACTTTTCCTTTAAGTTAATGGCATTGCTCTGGGGATGGCGTTTTCTATTTAATTCGGCACTTTTTGAATAACCGCACTTTCTGGCACTTCACCCACAACGTCCACACCCTCCGGCGGCGTAAATGTGAATAGATTGGCGGCAAGCTTTGGATTGCGCTGCCACTGACTAAAAACGATATCGGTGCGCTGGCCAAAGTTATCGACAAGGCGCATCGTTTTCATAACGTTATTGGCAAAACCTAAGTCCGCATACTTAAAGTCTGGGTTTTTTGCTTTAGCTGTTAGACGCAGCCAGAATTGACCACCGGATTGCGGTCGCTCGAAAGTGTTAAATTCGACGTCTAGCATGGTCAAATCAAGCAATACGGCTAAAGGTGAATTCGCCTCATCAAAACTCTGCGCACGCACGTTTACCTGCTCAAGGTCAACATCATAAACCCACACTGCATTGCCGTCGGCGACGATGTGTTGCTCAAACGGTTTTAGCACGTCCCAACGAAACTGCCGGGGCGCCATTAGCGCGACCGCACCGCTGCTTTGGTCTTTTTTGCGGCCGTTGGCATCAAATAAGGTCTGCGCAAATTCAGCGCGCATGGTTTTGACGCTTTTTGAAAAGCTCGTGAGTTGATCACGCGCCGGTCCAGCGTTTGCAGCACCGCAAATAGCGATGAAAAACAAAACAAGAGCTGAACGCATTTGAGTTTGCCTTAAAATAAAAGAAGTTCACGCTACTACAAGGCCCTGAATTCGAACTGAAAGACGTATTTTTCAGTATAAATGATATATTAATAAGACATTTAAAAGAATAGATTAAAAGAGAATTTGCTGTACTGCAGCATATAAAAATGCCTCGACGCTGGTCCGAAAAAAGCGTGACGACGGTCACGTTTTTAACCTCGGCCAACAGATGAGCCTGTGCAAAAAGTCATGTGCGCAGATTTATGAACTAAACCTTGCTGCGTTGCAGCACCAGCGCTTAGCTGAACTTTGCATAAGTGCGTTGACGAGCTAGATGCAGATTATTACAGTGGCGGCGCTTTCGAGGGTACTCACCCCAAAGAAAGCAGGTGCCGCTCATCGGAATAACCGAAATCGGCAATAAATCATGTTGGGCAAACAACACTTCTAAGAGGTTGATCCAGTGGCTAAAGTATTAAACCGAAATTCGCTCGTTCGTGGCACACAAATCCGTTTAGCAAGCGCAGCTATCGCACTTGCGCTATCGACTGGCGCATTTGCGCAAAGTAACGACAAATTCGTAGATACCGGTCTTACAACAGTTGACACTGACAGTAAGATTAATTTTTCGCCACTTAGCGATGCAGCTACTTACGACAAAGTGATTGTTTATTTCGGCAAAAATACTGAAGCATCAAGTTCTGCACGCGGCTTAGCCAACAATTTGGCTCAGGCGGCAGCTAACTCAGGCCTTAAACTGAACTACATCCGCGAAATTTCAACCGGCGGTCAGCTCGTTCAAATCGAAGCGATAAACGACGGTTTAACTAAAACAGCTAGTGTGACCGATGCCATGACTGAAAAGGCGATGCGCGCTATCGCGTCACTTCCAGATGTGACTTCAGTAGAGCCAGATGCACTTCTGCAGCCGTTTTTCACGCCGAATGACACCGACTATGCCAGCAAACAATGGCACTATTTTGAAGCTATCGGTGGACTCAACCTACCACTGGCTTGGGACAAAGCAACCGGCGCGGGCGTGACTGTTGCCGTCATTGACACAGGTATTACCAACCATACCGATCTGAACGCCAATATTGTCGGCGGCTATGATTTTATTTCTGATCCCACTGCAGCAGCAGATGGCGGCGGTCGTGATTCCAATCCGGCTGATGCCGGTGATTCAACCACTGCGAACCAGTGCCAAGCCAATACCGCTGCACGCGGTTCTTCCTGGCACGGTACCCACGTAGCAGGCACCATCGCTGCGGTCTCGAACAACGCCAAAGGCGTTGCCGGTGTGGCGTTCAACGCAAAGGTTTCACCTTTACGCGTATTGGGCAAATGCGGCGGTTCGATTTCTGATATTGCTGATGCCATCAACTGGGCATCGGGCGGCACCGTAAGCGGCGTGCCTGCCAACACCAACGTTGCTAAGGTCATCAATATGTCTTTGGGCGGTCAAGGAACCTGCGGTACCACTACCCAATCTGCCATCAATAGTGCGGTTGGCCGCGGTACGGTGGTTGTGGTTGCTGCAGGTAATTCCAACGCTGACGTGACTGGTTTTAACCCTGCCAACTGCAATAACGTTGTGGCCGTTGCCGCGACAAACCGTGCAGGTGGGCGTTCGTATTACTCAAACTACGGCGCATTAATTGACGTTGCTGCTCCAGGTGGCGAACTTACCCAAACGAGCAGTATCAACGGTATTTGGTCAACGCTCAATGCCGGTGCCACCACTCCAGGCGCAGAATCGTATGCCTATTACCAAGGTACTTCGATGGCATCCCCCCACGTTGCGGGCGTGGCTGCTTTGATTTTGTCTAAAGGTTCGAAGACCCCGGCGGAAATTGAAACTTTATTGAAGAACAACACGCGTCCCTTCCCTGCCACTTGCACCAGCTGCGGAACAGGGATTGTCGATGCTAACAAAGTGCTTACGGCGCTGACCGGCACGCCACCTCCAGGCGGATTTTTCCAAAATTTGACTGACTACACAATTAGTGACAATACCACCACCGACAGCCCAATCACGGTCAGTAGTCAAGCGGGCAACGCACCCTCCACATTATCGGTTGCAGTGAACATCGTACACACCTATCAAGGTGACTTGAAGGTTGATTTAGTCGCACCAGATGGTTCGCTCTACAACATCCACAACCGCACCGGCGCTGGCACGGACAATATCATCAAAACCGTGACCATCAATGCTTCCAGTGAAGTTGCCAACGGCGTTTGGAAACTTCGCGTCAATGACAACGCTGCTGGCGATGTTGGCTATATCAATAGCTGGTCCATGCAGTTCTAAGCGGTTGATTTTGCTGTAGCTTAAAAAAACCCCGGCCTGCGTGGCGGGGTTTTTTTTGAGCGAAATAGATTCTGTGAATCGTCATTGCGAACGCAGTGAAGCAATCTCGACGCGCCTCGACTTGAAAACGAGATTGCTTCGCTACGCTCGCAATGACGAACACGACGTTTACGTCCAGCTAACTGAGGATTAGCGCTAATCAGGAACAGATTCAAAAATTCGCCACCCCATGTGGCACATGCGCTGCGGCAATGTTTTTTGCAGCCGCCGAGGCAACGTTTTTGCTCTGATCGTCAAAAAAAATATCGGCACCAAACGCGGCAAGAAATGGCCCCTTGTCGCGGCCGCCTAAAAATAGCGCTTCGTCCAAGCGGATATTCCAGTCGCGCAGCGTCAAAATCACGCGCTTGTGCGCGGGCGCGCTGCGGGCGGTGACTAGCGCGGTGCGAATCGGTGGGTTCTCAACGCCGAATACGGTTTGTAGGCGGTGCAGCGCGCTTAAGAAACCGCGAAATGGCCCGCCCGAAAGCGGCGTTTGTGCCAGTGCACGTTCGGATTCGTGGAAATTCGCCATGCCCTGCTCGCGAAACACGCGCTCGGCTTCGTCGCCGAACAGCACCGCATCACCGTCGAACGCGATACGAAGTTCGGGGAATCGCTGGGCATTGGCAGCGCCCGGTAAGATCATCGCGGCGGCGAAACCGGCATCTAAAGCTTGTTTAACGTCTTCCGCATGTGCTGACAAAAACAAGTCTGCGCCAAACGCTTCAATGTAGGCGTGTGGCGGCGCGCCGTTGGTGAATGCGGCGCGCACCACGTCCAAGCCATAGTGTTCGATCGAATTAAAAATGCGCAAACCACTATTGCCGGAATTGCGGCTCAGCAAAATAACTTCCACGCGGGATGCAGGGTTGAGCTTGTTGAGATTGAGCAATTTTTGTACCAGCGGAAACGCAATGCCCGGCGCTAAAATTTCATTTTCACGCGCCATTTGATGATGCATATAGGCGTCCAAGCCTTCGTTTAAATACAGCTGATGCTCCGCGTCTAAATCAAAAAGCGCGCGTGAGGAAATGGCGACGACCAAGGCATCGGCCACTGAAGTATCGGGCAGAGTTTTGGGCGCTGACTCACGCATGACAGTGTACCCCAGCTTCAATCAGCAGCAGCAGCGCTTTTTCAACGAATTCGCGTGACATCGACGGCAACCCTGGTTTGTTCAGCACCTGCTCTGGCGCATACGGTATATGGACAAAGCATCCCTGCAGCTGCGGGGAAAGCGCCTGCATTTGGCAAAGCGTAAAAAACACTTCATTGCAGACAAATGCACCGGCACTATAAGACATCTCGGCCGGTATTCCAGCGGCGTTTAAGCGGCTCAGTGCGTCATCGAAGTCAAAGTTTGCAAAGTAGGCAGCAGGCAGATGTTTGTCGATGGCTTGATGCTGGGGGCGCATTCCGGCGTTATCGCAAATGCGCGCATGGCGAAAATTAATCGCTACTTTTTCCAATGAAATCAGCGCCCTACCCCCGGCTTGACCGACACAAAAGCACAGTTCAGGCCGCAAGTTGTTCAGTGCAGCAGTCAGGATTGCGCTAGCGCGCTCGAACTCGGTTGGCAATTGCACGCAATGTATTTGATGCCTAGCAATTTGCTGACCATCAAAGCCGCGCACCGCTTCCCACGATGGATTGCTGCTTTCTCCGTCAAAGGGTTCAAAACCGGTTAGTAAAATATTCATCGTGTTTTCTTTACAGGAATAAGTTCATAGATCCGTTCGCCCTGAGCTTGTCGAAGGGCAGAGCTGTATAAATACTGACGAAGCCGAAACGCTTTTTGCATCACGCAGCGTGCTGCTAACTGCTTCGACAAGCTCAGCACGAACGGTTTCCAGGCAAAAACTCTGCGTCAATTAAAGTTTTTTGCGCCATTACCGATAAACCAGCAAACACAGCAAACCCACATTGCCAGCCAACAGCCAAAGTGCGGTTGGAATTTGCGCTTTAATCACCGCGTTGCGGTCTTCAATATCCAGCAACACTACCGGCACCAAATTGAAATTTGCCGCCAGCGGCGTCATTAACGTGCCGCAATAGCCACTTAGCATGCCCAAGGCGGACATCACAATTGGATCACCGTGATGCAACTTCACAACCAGCGGAATCCCAACCGCCGCCAGCACCACCGGAAACGCTGCGAACGCATTGCCGAGCAGCATTGTCAACAGTGCCATCGAAACGCCAAAAAGGGCAGCGCAGGCATAGCGGTTATCGGTGGGAAACACGCCGTTTAAATGCACTGCAAGCACATCCCCCACGCCAGACTTTGCATAAATCGCGCCTAATATCGCCAGCAACATCGGTAACAGCACTGGCCAGCCAATTTGATTGAGCACGCGTGCGCCTAAAATTGCGCTGTTGTGGGGCGCAAACCGCAAATCAATACAGGCGGCGAGCAAAACAATAATTGCAGCTGCACTTAGGCCGATCAGCGGCGCATCATTCAAGGCAAAATCAAAGCCTACAAAACCGTGTATGGAACGCAAAATGAGTGTTATTGCCACCGTCAACAGCGGCAAGGCAATCGCTGGCTTTAGCAGCTTGGTTCCTAATGCCAGACTGCGTTCGGCCGCCCTCGCCTCCTGCAGCTTGGCATCGGCATCCGATAAGCGCTCGGAATTTGCGGTAAACGCCAAGACGCTGCTCAGCAATACCAATGCGCCCGTCCAAACCGGCGGCAAATGTGGCGCTAAAACAAACAAGCCGCCCAAGGTCAGCCAAAACGTGCCGCGCCACCCAGACCCACGTTGAAAACAAACGATTGCGACCACGCCAAATAGCGCCGCAAGCAGCCAAAACGCCGGTTCCAGCGTCAGGGTGGGCAAGCTTGTAGCCGGAACTGCCGCGCTCATAGCTTGAATCGCCGAATGCGGATCAAATGAATAACCGCCGCCAAAATAGCTGTTGGAATCGCCCAGAGGCTGATATTCAACGCTTCCGCCGCAATCCCATAATCTTTAAGCGTGGCTTGAATCAGCAGCACCGCACCAAACGCGAGGAAGACGTCTTCCCCAAAAAATAGCGCGATATTGTCGGTGCCGGCGCAAAACGCTTTCAGTTTCTCTAACTGCGCCTTTTTCAACACGCCCCAGCGCTGCATCGCCGCCGACTCCGCCAGCGGCACCAGCAGCGGCCGCACGCTTTGCGGATGCCCACCGAGGGAGGTAAGCCCACACGCCGAGGCAATTTGGCGCACCAAAAAATAGCTGCTCAGCACCGATGTCAAAGTGGTGTTGCGCCGTGCGGACATCACCCGCTTTAAGTATTCGCGCAGCCCCAAACTTTCCAACGTGGCGACTAATGGCAGCACCAGCAGAAATACCATCAAAAAGCGCTTATCGCGAAAATTCTCGCCGATCAGTGCCAACAGCGCTAACGGCGTAATCCCGGCTAGCCAGCCCGTTGTCAATGCCGACGTTAACACCACCGCCAATGGATTCACGCGCAGCGCCATGCCCACAATCAGCACCGCTACACCCCACAGTACGCTCATGATCCGGCTCCAATATGCACGCCATTTTCGCTAAGGTAAGTATGCAGTGCAGCAGCAAATTCCGCCGCGTCCACGCGATCTCCATGAATGCAGACGGTGTCGCCAATCAGCGCTATTTCGCTGCCATCCAATGTCGATAATGTGCCATATCGCAAGACCTGCATAACCTGAGCCGCTGCAATATTGGGATCGACGATCACGGCACCCGCCTGCCCGCGCGGCACTAAGCCGCCGCTCGCCAAATAGCGCCGGTCGGCAAAAATTTCGTGTTTGACCGACATGCCTAAAGCCGCCGCGCAATGCAGCAATTTGCCTTGCGCTAGGCCGTAAATCTGCAAGGTTGGCGTAAAATCTTTTGCCGCGCAGACAAAACTGTGTGCCAACGTCGGTTGTTGCTCCAGCATATGATAAAGCGCGCCGTGCGGTTTAATATGTTGAATGGTTAAGCCCACAGCTTTGGCTAACGCGGCAAGCGCGCCCAGCTGATACAGCGTATCGCAATATAAATCCTGCGCGTCAAGTTTGAACTCACGGCGGCCAAAGCCGCGCAAATCCGGCAAGCCCGTATGCGCACCAACGGCCACGCCGTGCTGTTTCGCTAATGCCAGGGTGCTTTGCATCGTGCGCGAATCCCCGGCATGAAAGCCGCAGGCAATATTAATGCTGCTGACAAACGGCACCACGCCCGCATCGTTACCCATTTGCCAAGCACCAAAGGATTCGCCTAAATCGCAATTAAGATCAACGTGCGTTTGCATGGGTGCTAGCGATCCAAACGCAGCAGCTTTGCCGCGCTTGCGATTGCCGCATCATCGTCGGCAGCCGCGGCCTCGCGCAGGGCGATGGTGGGCGCGTGCAGCATTTGATTGGTCAACTGATGCGCAAGACGCTCTAAAATTTCGACACTATTGCCACCAGCGGCGAGCCTGCGCTTCGCCTCGGCGAGCGCCACGTCGCGCGCGGCATAGCTGCGTTCGCGCAGTGCCAAAATCGGCTCGAAGCGTTCGCGCGCGCGCAGCCAAGCCATAAATTCATCAACGTGCGCCTCAATCGCCGCTTCCGCCGCAACCGCTGCCTGTAAGCGTGCGTTTTGACCTTGCTCGGCAACATGGCGCAAATCATCTACGCCGTATAAAAACACGTCCTGCAAATTTGCCACGTCCGGCGTAATGTTGCGCGGCACGCTCAGATCAATTAGTAAAAGCGTTCGGCGCTTTCGCCCGCTGATCGCCGCCTTCACTTTCTCGACATCGAGCAAAGGCTGGCTGGATGCGGTGGCGGTAATCACCATATCGGCATCAATTAAATGCCGATCCAGTTGCCCAAACAGCACCGCCTGCCCGTCCAATTCCTCTGCCAGCGCCTGCGCCCGGCTAAAGGTGCGGTTGGTGATGAGCAAACGGTTCAGCCCTTGCGCGCGCAAATGCCGCGCAATTAAGGTTGCGGTTTCACCAGCGCCGATAATCAACGCTGTGCGACGATCAAAATCATCATAAATTCGCCTTGCCAAGCGCACGGCGCTAGAGGCAACGCTGACCGGGTTTTGCCCAAGCCCGGTGTCGGTGCGCGCCTGTTTGGCGACGAAAAAGCTTTGCTGCAGCAAATGCTCCAGCGCAGGCGTGAGCATATTCGCCGCCTTGGCTTGGGCATAGGCGCTTTTCAGTTGACCTAAAATCTGCGGCTCGCCCACAATCATAGAGTCCAAACCGGTTGCCACTCGAAACACATGCCGCACCGCTGAGGCGTCTTGATGCTGATAGAAGTGCGAGGCTAAGTTCGCGGCATTGCCGCGCATAGCTAGATAGTCGCTGAGCACGCTATGAATTTTACCATTCTCGGCTTTCGCCTGGGCAAAATACAGCTCAGTGCGGTTGCAGGTCGATAAAATCATCGCGCCGGTAATACCCGGAAGCCCGCGTAAACCCTGCAAAACGCTATCTTGCTCGGCTAAATTCACGGCCAACTGCTCGCGCACCGCCATCGGCGCACTGACGTGATTTACCCCGAGTGCAGTTAGGTGCATTGGAAAAAGTGCAAAATGATGCTCATGGACGCTTACTCAATAAGTGCTAGTGTGCGGCCCCCGCCTTGAGTCATCAAGTAACATTTGCGTGCTGGATACGAGTGGGATACTGGCGCAATTTAACGAAGAGCTCATCTGCCCCACCCTACACTTTCAGCTGGAAACTTTAGGACAAATCAATGCTTGCGCTACCCCGATCCATCACTTTATCCGCGATCATTTTTGCTTTTGCGAATTTGTCCACATCCACTTGCACCTATGCCAGCGACAAATCCGGCAATGCTCCCGCACCAACATCAAACCACGGGCGAATAAATCCGGGTTCGGACAAGCTGGATGCCGCACTTGCAGCAGAATTTGCCGCCGCCGACAAACGCCCGGAAGACGCCGCACGGCTTTATATCCAGGCTGCAAAAGCTGAAAAACGCGCTGATTTTGCCGAACGCGCGGCACGCTTTGCCCTGGCTGCCCGCAATTTTGGCCTAGCGCAGGAAGCGGCTGAGCTCTGGCTTGACATAGCGCCAAAAGATCTAAACGCGCTGCAGGCGCAGGCATTTGCGCTGATTGTGCAAGGTAAAAAAGCTGAAGCGCTGGCTAAATTACGCGCCTTGCTGCTCATGGACAGCCCCGAATCCGCAGGTTTAGCACTGAACTTGGTCGCCGCACCTGATGCGGCGGGTTTAGCGGTTGAGCTGCTGCAAGCGCTTAAAACAGAGCCTAAATTATTGGCGCTACCGATTGATCGTGGGCTGATCCCGCTCAGCCTGCGCCTGAAACAGAATGATTTAGCGCTGGAATTAGCGATGGAACGCCTCAAAACCGACCCGGAAAACTCAAAAGCTTGGCTGTGGCGCGGGCTAGCAGAGATCGCACTTGAGCGCGGCGATGAGGCCGCAAAAAGCTATGCCAAAGCGCTGGCACTGGATCCAGAAAATGTCCGTCTGCGCTTGAGCTATGTACAGGTTTTAAATAATCAGAAGCGCTTCGCTGAAATTGATGCGGTACTAAAAGCCGCGCCCAAAGCGGAAGACGAAATTTTTCAGGCGCGCATCGCGCTGGTGCTTGCAAGTCAGGCGAAAAGTGGGAAAACCATCAAACCGGCTGCGCGCAAGAAGGCATTAAACCGCCTTGCCCGCGAAATTGAGCAAAGTGACGGGTTAGCCTTAGCCAGCCGCCAAAGTTTACTCGGGCAAATTTATGAGTTGACAGATCAGCCTAAAAAAGCGCTGCAGTGGTATCAATCAGTTAGCAAAGGTGAGCTATGGCCCAACGCCCAAATGCGCATTGCCGTGATTCAGTCGACAAAAGACTTAAAAGCCGCACGCGCAACGCTGGATGCGGTGCAAAATTCCGACGCACCGAATCAAGCGATTGTGGATGCGTATTTGTTGGAGTCCGAACTCCTAGCCAAAGAAAAGCGTTTCGACGAAGCGCATACAACGCTCAGCGAAGCGGTTGAGCGCATGCCGGAAGACACCGCGATTATGTATGCCCGCGCCATGAATTCATTTGCCCGGGGTGATATCGATGGACTCGAAAGCGATTTAAAGCTGGTGATTGAAATTGACCCACAAAACGCCCAAGCCCTGAATGCGCTGGGCTATAGCCTGCTCGACAAGACCAAACGCGTAGAGGAAGCCACCAACTACATTCAACAGGCTTATATGCTGGAGCCGAAATCCCCGGCCATCATGGACAGCCTAGGCTGGGCTTATTTTAAAGGCGGCCGCTACGATCAGGCGATTGTGCAGCTGCGTAGCGCCTATGAAGCGGAGCCGGAAGGCGAAATTGCCGCGCATTTAATCGAGGCGCTTTGGGCGCTGGGTGCCGAGCCAGAAGCGCGTGAAATTTGGCTTGAAGCGCTCAAAAAATTTCCCGAATCCGAACCGTTGAAAAGCACCGTCGAACGCTTGACCAAGAACAAGCTTTAACAATGGGCCGTTCAAAGCGTGCAAAAATTGCCCTGATTGCGAGCTTGCTGAGCCTGCTCAGCGCTTGCGTCAGCGTACGTCCACGTGTGGACAGCATGGTTGCGCAAGCCAACCAGAGCCAGCGCGATCAAAGTGTTGAAGCACAAACGCGCTTTCATTTACGCGGCCGAATTGCGATCAAAAATGCCCGCGACGGCGGCAGCGGCCGTTTTGATTGGCGCCAAGATGGGGATCAGATTAATTTCGAGCTGAGCGCACCCTTGAGCAATCAAACGTGGCGCTTAGAAGGTGGGCCAGGAAACTACACGCTCACCGACAGCAAAGGCAAACCGCAGCACAGCGATGACGCGCGAGCGCTGATTTATGCCGCATCTGGCTGGATCATTCCCATGCAGGAGTTGCGCTTTTGGGTGCGCGGGGCGCGCGCAGAATCAACTGATTCGAGTGACGCACCTGAACTTAGTTTTGATGCCAGCGGGCGCTTAAGCACACTCAAACAAAATGGCTGGACCGTCAGCTATGAACGCTATAGCGACGCCAGTAATAGCGCCCTGCCCGTTAAACTGCGCGCATTTAAAGATGACGCGCAGGTTAAGGTGATTGTGCAGAGTTGGGACTAAGCATGGCCTAAGCTCAAAGTAGTTCAAGTTGATCTCTTATTTAAGATGTGTTTGTGGCGTACTTGTCATTTGACGACTTAAATTTAGCACTGCAGCCGGGACTATATCCACACAGCGCCTGCGATCTAGACGGGGTGATGCTCGAATCAAAGCGCGTACTTGCGCAAATAGCCGCGCAGCTGGTGATAGCTCAGTTTCAGCAGCTCAGCCGCTTTGCGCTGATTAAAGCGTGACGCTTCAAGTGCTTGCTGCAGGCGTTTGAGTTCCAGCGCCTGCACTTCTTGCTCTAAACCTACTGCGAAAGCTGCAAGTGACGGTGATTCATTGATTTCGGGCAGCACAGCTGCGTCGTCGCAGGGGGCGTTCGAATCCAGCCGCGCATTGGCATGCTGCTCTACCTCTGGATTTAAGCTCATCACTGCTTTGACCGTAGCACTAGAGTTGGCCGCATACACACTCGCAAACGGGTCGAAATTCACGCATTCAATCGCCTCGCTCGGTTCGCTCATCCGATAAACTGCGCGTTCGGCCACGTTTTTCAACTCGCGCACATTGCCGGGCCACGGGTAAGCCACAAGCGCTGCCTGCGCCGCCCCACTAAAACCGGCAAAAAAATCGCGTTTTAGCTCCAGCGTCATGCGCGTGGCGTAATGCTCGGCTAGCGGCACAATATCGCTCAAGCGCGCGCGCAGCGGCGGTAAAGTAATCACATCAAAAGCCAATCGGTCTAATAAATCCGCACGAAATTCACCACTGGCCGCCATCGCCGGCAAATTAGCATTGGTCGCACCCACCACCCGCACGTCCACCCGCAAAGTTTCGCGCCCGCCCACGCGCTCGAATTCACCGTACTCCAAAATGCGCAGCAGTTTTTCTTGGATGCGCGGGCTCATCGTGGCTAGCTCATCCAAAAACAACGTGCCCGTGTGCGCTAGCTCAAACCGCCCAGGGTGCTTTTTGGTGGCACCGGTAAAGGCGCCCGGTTCGTAGCCAAACAGCTCAGTTTCCAGCAAGGACTCCGCCAGCGCCGCACAATTGAGCTTAACCAACGGCCGGTCCCAGCGTTTCGACAGATAGTGCAAGCGCGCGGCAATCAGCTCCTTGCCCGTACCGCGCTCGCCGATCAAGAGCACCGGCCGGTTCAAGCCAGCGGCAAGCGACACATGCTCAAGCAAAGCTAAAAACTCTGGGCTTTGCCCAATAAGCGTAGATACTTCCGGCGCACGCGCACCCGGATTGTTGGATTCCTCAATGGTTAGGGTGCGCGGCGGCATAGCTTGTGTGGCTCGACGATATTCTTAGAGAGCGCGAGCTTAACGGCAACATGAGCTAAGCGGAAAAGGCCAAATAGCATGGTTTGATTTGCCCGCCGAGGCTCATCACCTCGGAAAACATGGAAAACGCAGTATTTTGAGCTTTTGATGGCGCAGCTTCAACGAAGCCGAGGCTCATCACCTCGGAAAACTTTATGTTAACGGCGTGCGGGAGTCTGCGACGCGGCACTTCAACGAAGCCGAGGCTCATCACCTCGGAAAACGCCTCGGCTTGCTGAAAAGATAGCTTGCGACCGAGCGACTTCAACGAAGCCGAGGCTCATCACCTCGGAAAACGGGCTTAATCGCTGGACTCACTGCGGAAACCGTCCAACTTCAACGAAGCCGAGGCTCATCACCTCGGAAAACTGTCATTGCCAAAACTAATGCGCGGTGCAGACGCCGACTTCAACGAAGCCGAGGCTCATCACCTCGGAAAACGGCACGGGACGGCGCAACTGCTGCTGAGGTCATTCAACTTCAACGAAGCCGAGGCTCATCACCTCGGAAAACTGCGACCGAATTTGTGCAGCAAAATTTGATGAGCGAGCTTCAACGAAGCCGAGGCTCATCACCTCGGAAAACGGGGCCGGAAGGCATTGCCGGAGCGATTGCAAGCATCGCGCTTCAACGAAGCCGAGGCTCATCACCTCGGAAAACCACGGCGCATTACGCGCGTAATAGTCAGTATCTCAGCTTCAACGAAGCCGAGGCTCATCACCTCGGAAAACCCGCAGCGTTTTCGTGCTCGCAGGCGGGATGACGCAGCTTCAACGAAGCCGAGGCTCATCACCTCGGAAAACCCAATCGAGACGCCATTAAAGCCAAGGTATTGCAGAGCTTCAACGAAGCCGAGGCTCATCACCTCGGAAAACTTGCAGGGCTTTTACAGCGCTGAAAATATGCTCTTGCTTCAACGAAGCCGAGGCTCATCACCTCGGAAAACGCGCAAGCTGTCCGCGCCAATCAACGCATAAGCGCCAGCTTCAACGAAGCCGAGGCTCATCACCTCGGAAACCCCCCGCTCAGTGCCTACGCCGCCGCGCGGATTATAAGCTTCAACGAAGCCGAGGCTCATCACCTCGGAAAACGACGCGATAGACGCGCTGGCTGTGCAGGCAGGCATGCTTCAACGAAGCCGAGGCTCATCACCTCGGAAAACGCCTCGCTGACGCCCAAGATCGCAGCGGCGGATTTGGCTTCAACGAAGCCGAGGCTCATCACCTCGGAAAACAACGTAGATCGTGCTTGCGCCTGCAGCCTGAGTCATGCTTCAACGAAGCCGAGGCTCATCACCTCGGAAAACTCCGTCGCAGCGAACTTGATACACACCACCTCCCGGCTTCAACGAAGCCGAGGCTCATCACCTCGGAAAACGTGGTTTCAAGTTTCGCCATCATGTTTTTAAGTGTCGCTTCAACGAAGCCGAGGCTCATCACCTCGGAAAACATAAGCCCAGCAAAACCGAACCCGATAATTGCAACGTGCTTCAACGAAGCCGAGGCTCATCACCTCGGAAAACAGGCCTTGATGTTTGTTTGCTTGTCGCTGGGCGGAAAGCTTCAACGAAGCCGAGGCTCATCACCTCGGAAAACCAGTGCCAAGCGTATTTACACGCTGAAGACCAAGACGCTTCAACGAAGCCGAGGCTCATCACCTCGGAAAACTCTTCATAAGCTGCGCGCGCTTCGGATTCAAACTCCGCGCTTCAACGAAGCCGAGGCTCATCACCTCGGAAAACTTTTCGCTCAGCAGACTCCGCGCCCATAGCCTCAAATAGCTTCAACGAAGCCGAGGCTCATCACCTCGGAAAACGGTTGCGCTCAAGTATGACGCGCCGCCGCTCGTGCTGCTTCAACGAAGCCGAGGCTCATCACCTCGGAAAACCTTCGCAAATTATTAGGGGTTTGCTACATGGCTAAACGCTTCAACGAAGCCGAGGCTCATCACCTCGGAAAACCGCAGGGCGACATTGGAGTGAATTAGTATGAATATCGCTTCAACGAAGCCTAGGCTCATCACCTCGGAAAACGAATCCCAAACGGATTTTTGACATTCTCGCCTGATTTTGCTTCAACGAAGCCGAGGCTCATCACCTCGGAAAACGACGGCTCCGGATACTCTTCATCTTGCCGACGAACGGCTTCAACGAAGCCGAGGCTCATCACCTCGGAAAACGCCGTGCGGCGGTTCCCTTAAAAACAACATCCGCCCGAGCTTCAACGAAGCCGAGGCTCATCACCTCGGAAAACGCTGCCACCTTTGTGTGGTTGATTAGCTTGCGCCAGCTTCAACGAAGCCGAGGCTCATCACCTCGGAAAACAAAGATCCGCCGAATTAGGGGCTGAATCCTTGTTGCGCTTCAACGAAGCCGAGGCTCATCACCTCGGAAAACTTTTTAATTCTAGGAATTTAATCGTGAATCAAGAAACGCTTCAACGAAGCCGAGGCTCATCACCTCGGAAAACGGCCGGGAAAGATGCACTTTTCCAAGGCACTGTGTAACGCTTCAACGAAGCCGAGGCTCATCACCTCGGAAAACTTCAGTTGCTTATGGGGTTTGGTCACCAACTTGGCAAGCTTCAACGAAGCCGAGGCTCATCACCTCGGAAAACCGTTTAACGGGGCTGCGGAGCGTCACCCAGGGCGTAGGCTTCAACGAAGCCGAGGCTCATCACCTCGGAAAACTTTCCGCGCAACGCTTGCGCCGCCACGCTGAGCGAGCTTCAACGAAGCCGAGGCTCATCACCTCGGAAAACGGGTGCAACTGGCTCAGCTACAACGGTGACATACGCGCTTCAACGAAGCCGAGGCTCATCACCTCGGAAAACTTTTGCGCCGGTGTACTTGACCGATGGCGCAAGCTCGCTTCAACGAAGCCGAGGCTCATCACCTCGGAAAACCCCACCGTAGCAATCGTTGAAACCAGCCCGTTTTTGTCGCTTCAACGAAGCCGAGGCTCATCACCTCGGAAAACCTTAACGTCAAATGCAGCATAAACGGCGAAAAGCGCGCTTCAACGAAGCCGAGGCTCATCACCTCGGAAAACATTGCCCAGATCTTGTGACGATAACTATCGGGGATATGCTTCAACGAAGCCGAGGCTCATCACCTCGGAAAACATAGCCGCCGAAACGGGGTTAAACAATGGCTAGCGCGCTTCAACGAAGCCGAGGCTCATCACCTCGGAAAACGCTACCAATCAGCAATCCGCCGGCATTGTTAGCGCTGCTTCAACGAAGCCGAGGCTCATCACCTCGGAAAACAGGTGCAGCTCAAAGCATCGCGAAGGCGCGGCCTCGCTTCAACGAAGCCGAGGCTCATCACCTCGGAAAACCGGTATGCGGTGCGCTTCATCGATCAGCAGCAAATCGCTTCAACGAAGCCGAGGCTCATCACCTCGGAAAACCGAACCATCGGCCGCTTGATCTTGCAAGCCGCTCACAGCTTCAACGAAGCCGAGGCTCATCACCTCGGAAAACGAAGTCTGAGCAACGCTCGAACGCTTACCTTGCCCGCTTCAACGAAGCCGAGGCTCATCACCTCGGAAAACGGTCATTGGGCGTGCGCTTGACGTATTGCCAACACTCAGCTTCAACGAAGCCGAGGCTCATCACCTCGGAAAACTTGGGATTCGTATCGTGCTCATGCTAATTGCTCCAGCTTCAACGAAGCCGAGGCTCATCACCTCGGAAAACGTAAGCTGTTCGGCACCGACTTTGCGCGCCAATCGCGCTTCAACGAAGCCGAGGCTCATCACCTCGGAAAACACAACGGTGCAGCCAAGGCGCGCGGCTAGGTGGTATTCGCTTCAACGAAGCCGAGGCTCATCACCTCGGAAAACGTGAGGGCAGCGCTCGTCAGGTCATCGACCAGCACAGCTTCAACGAAGCCGAGGCTCATCACCTCGGAAAACTTACTCAGCCGGTGCGAACGCTACGCAAATTGCGGCACGCTTCAACGAAGCCGAGGCTCATCACCTCGGAAAACGGTGTAGGTCAGGCGCTCGGCATCTTGAATGCCAGGCTTCAACGAAGCCGAGGCTCATCACCTCGGAAAACGATCAGGGCTGGGATGCGTTGACTTTGCGCCGCCAGGC
>JAYUUS010000135.1:0-4255 GCA_043754435.1 Rhodanobacteraceae bacterium | reverse complement strand
CAGCGGCGTAGCTATTGTAGGTTCGCACGACAACGCCATCGCAGCCGTTAAGGAACAAACAAGCGGCCAGCAAAATAAGGGGAAGAATTGTTTTCATGTGAGTTCCAAGGTGTGAGGCAAAGAAGTGGTTAGCCAGGATGTTGCACAGATACAAGCCGCTGCACTGCCGCCTCGACGTCATTTGGTAATGGCGTGGTGCGCACATGGATCGAGGGCAGTAGATTTATCTGCATCATTTAGCTATTTGTTCTGGATCGCGATAACCGTCACTGGTCAAAACGGGATGTCATCATCAAAGTCTTGCGGCGGCGCGGCGGAACGCGCCGGCTGTGCCGGGCGCTCCCCCCGAGCGGGTGCTGCGCGCTGCGCCGGCGCTGACGGCCTAGGCTGACCAGCCGGGCGACCGGCTTCGCCATCTGCGGCAGCTCCAGGCGTGCCGCCAAGTAACTGCAACTCATCCCCGACAATGTCTGTGCTGTAACGTTCGATGCCGTCTTTGTCGGTGTATTTTTCCGTGCGCAGCTTGCCTTCGATATAAACCTGCTTGCCTTTGTGCAGATATTCGCTGGCGATTTCGGCAGTGCGGCCGAACAGTTTGACGCGATGCCATTCGGTGCGCTCTTGCTTTTCACCCGTGTTCTTGTCCGTCCAAGATTCGTTCGTGGCCATGCGCAGCGTGGTGATCGCGTTGCCGTTTGCGCCGTAGCGCGTTTCTGGGTCAGCGCCGCAGGTGCCGATGAGAATGACTTTATTTACGCCGCGTGCCATGAAAGGCTCCTGGTTTAAGTGGGTGAAGGAAAGTGATGCCGTGAGCAATTTGCTCGATGTATTTATTGTGGCTGGCATTTGGTATAGTCGTTAGGACTACAAAAACGAGAGGCACGGTTTGGAAAAGCGAACACCGCACTACTCGCTTACGCCTGTGTTTGCTGTTCTGGCTGACCCCAAATCGACGCCATTCACCGGTTCGGCGCTGGTAGGTGGACTTGAGTTGCAGTTGAGCCCGATGCAAATGCGTAAGGTCGTCGGCGCGTTGACGCGTAAATGCTTTTACAAAAGCATGACGACTTACGCCGACCATCGGGTTTGGCAGGATGTCTACATTGGCCTGACGCCCGAAGGCATTGAGGTTTACATCAAAATTACTGTTTACACCGACGGGCGTCCACCGGTCATTCAATTCAAGAGGAAGTAAGGAAAAATCATGCAATGCCCTAGCTGCGGTACGCTCGGAATGACGTTTAAAAAGTTCGATAAGACCCTCGGGCAAGGTGAGTTGGCGATATCGCTCAGCGGTTTGAAAGCGCATGTGTGCGCGTTTTGCGAAGAGTTTGTTTTGGATGCTCGGAGCTACCGGCGCTGGGTGGAAGCGCAGGAGCGCTACGTCGAAGCTTCGCGTGCCAGCGAAACACACCGCGTGCGCATCAAGCTCAACGTCAGCCAGCGCGAATTGGCGCAAGCGATGGGGGTTGGCACTTTGGCGGTTTCGCGCTACGAGCGCGGTGCGACTACGCCGAGCGGTCCATTTTTGCGCCTGTTGCGGATGTTGGACAAACGCCCGGAGCTGTTCCAAGAATTGCGCGCGGTTGACGCTTAGTCCGAGGTCTAACGCATGAGCATTTCGGAGGCTTACTGTATTGAATGCAAGGAGTCGATATCCATCAGCAAGGCTGTTGGCATTTCGGCAAGCAACAAGGGAAAGCGCCTCAATTTCTTTTGCGCGGATGACAGTTGCCGTGAAGCATTCAAACCCCGCATTGTGGGTGTGAACTACCGAAGTCGAGGTGAAAAGGCAGAGGACGCTTTGCTGTCGCAGGCCAAGCAGGCACACTTTCGTATTGAGTATCGAGACCCGCATCGTGTCGGTTGCCTGTCGGTTTCGAGTGATCGCGCGCGTGTTCTGCCGGTCAAAAAACGACGCGGTGTTTTGTCGGTGCGGCGCGGCTCCAAAATTGATTCGCGCCAAATTATTGAACGTTTTGAACCCTTCGAGATCGTCGAGGAAGATTCTGGCGGTCAAATCACCGACGTTGAATTGACGGGTCTGCAGGCTGCTAAAAACCGACAAGAACGCGACGAGATCATCAGACGCGCATTCAAAGAAAATCCGGTTCGTTCGAACCAGATGGAAAAGCTGGTGGATGATTACGAATGGCTCAAAAGCGTCGGCTTGGATAGCGTCACCACAATTTCCGGGGTTCCAACGTCGTTTAGTAAACTTTGGTTTGACTTGGCGTATGCCAAGCTCAACGAACCGGCTAGGCTTTGGCGGGCACAGGCGCAAATTGTCCAAACCAACGGCGGTTATGCCATTCGATTTTACGATGCGCCAGGAAAAGTAAAAACAACCAAGCGACCGCCGACCGCCAGCGAACCCAATATGTCCATTTTCTTGAGTGCAGAACTGCTCAAAAAAACGACACGTCGGCCACGCTTGTTTACAGAGTTGAGGGAAATATCGGTCAGCAACGGGGCGCTTTACGCAACCATTTACCTTTTCGGCAAACCGACGCGGCATCCGACCAACGCCGCTGCATTCAACATTGAAATTGCTGACCTTAGACATTTGGCAATTCGCCGCGAGCAGCGCGGAACGAAAACGCCAGCCAAGGCCCAGCTCGGCGCGAGCGTTTAACCAGCGATTGGGCGTAAGCCAGCACGCGCTCGGCATCGAAAGCTTCAACTACGCCGCTCAAGACGGTAAGCCTCGGTGTAAGTGCGCTGTCGAGCGTCTGCTGACGTACTAGCAAGCGGGTTGCCGTACCCAGCTTGGCGTCAAACTCAAACTTGATTGCCGGTGAATGCAGCGACGCACGCACGCGCTTGGGCGTTTGAATGACCTGCACGGAACCAACCGGCAACCAGGTGCGCAGTGCGCGCCGCATACACGCGAGCGCACATGTGGCATAGGATCTCGTGCCGGCATCTGCGGCAATTGCGTAGGGCACCGACACCTCACCCGCATTGAGTTCGCGGCGAATGCCCGGCGTCAACTGCACCTCATCAAGCACTTGCAGCAGATAAGCCAAATCAATAAAACTGTCTGTGGGCTGCACAAATCGGCCCATAAACATGAGCATATGGCGCTTTTCGTGGCGCGCGTCGAAACAATTGGTGCGCAGTGAGTACCTGCGTTTGGACGTGCGAAAGTCGAGTTGAATGGCAACCCGCGTCGCCGGCTCAAGCAATTCCTCTGAGGAATTGTCCATAAAAGCGAGGGGCGCATCGGCATGAAAGCGCACCGCGTGCAAGGGTTCGGAATTGAGCGCTAGGCGGAGTTCAGCGAGTTGCACCGCAACATCAAAGCTACATACCGGGAACGGTGAATTTGTTTGTCCAGAAAATGCGCCCGGCAATAGGCACTTCAATATGTCGTAACTCACAGGAGTTCTCGGAACTGCAGTTGTTCTCGACCCAATGCGACAGCACGTTCCTTAATTGCTATCGCCACGGCACGCCCGGACGTGGTGCGCGATGTATTAGTCGCAATCGGATAACCCCGTGCTACCCTTAACGCATTGCAAACTGGAGTGTCATCGTGAATGCTAATATCTGGATTAAAATGCTCAACACCCGCTTGCTGGCCGAGCCTAATTGGGCGCTCAAGGCTGGTTATTTGGTGCTGTTGATTGCTGCATCGCTGGCCCTGGCTGCTTTCTTGATTTTGCGCGTTACAGTTTCGTTTGCTGGATATATGTTGGTGCAAACAGCCAAGAATTTTGCAAACACTAGCGATAGGAATTTGGCGACCCACGAAGATGATGGCTTTGACGACCATGTTGGCTATCGCTTTGGTCACCAAGGCTTTGGTGACTACGGGTATGACGGATTCATTCGTCAACCGGAAGATGATGATTCCTAAAGCAGCCATTTACTTTCTACCGCCCGGAAGTCTATTTTTGCCACCAGCGAGTGTCAGTGCTTTGCCTAAGGTTGAATTTGTTCCTCCCGCTAAAGTTGTTGCAATGTCCAGTCCCATTTGAGCAGTTTGTTTAGCAATTTCTTTAGCTTGCTGGCCCAGTTGCTGACTGACACCTTTGAGTCCATCTGCCGCCTTATACCCAGCAAAAGTCAGCACAAAGCTCCAAAGTGCCGGGGCCAAAAGTGCCAACGTATTCGTGACGCGATTCAGCAAAATCCGCTTGGTGCCGAAGTCTTCCAATTGCGCCGCCATGCTTTGCGTATCTGGATACATTGACATGAGCAAATTGCTGTCGATCCAAATAGTGACCGTCCACCAGAGCTGCCAGCTGAC
>JAYUUS010000134.1:0-12979 GCA_043754435.1 Rhodanobacteraceae bacterium | reverse complement strand
TTTATACTTCAGCATCAGTGAAATAACTCCGCTTGCCGACGAAATCTATGGCACGACTTATGTGAGCGAGGATTTCGTAAAAAGCGCAATTGCGCGCGTAACAAAAGCGACGCACCCGTATTTTCGCTTGCCAAAATCACTGGCGCACGAACAAGATTTGTATGTTCTTGCGCGCGACAGTGAAATCAGCCTTGCTTTCGGGGGAGGTCGTCGTACCGCATTCTACCGATGGTGCAAAAAACTAAATTAACCCCGTTTCGCTTTTGCTAACGTAGCGCATTGAGCTCAAACGGAAAAAGCCACTATGAAATCGCTCGCCCTGCTATTCGCCGCTACTCTGTCATTTTTGTGTACGCCCGCGTTGGCGCAGGAGGGCCCGGTGCAAATTTGGACGCCATCCGTGGCAGGCGAACGGCCGATTCGATTAAGCAGCATGAGTATTCAAGCGAAAACCTACGGTTTTTTAGCCAGTACGCGCATTGAGATGGAGTTTGAGAATCCGAATAATCGGGTCATGGAAGGCGAGTTCGTATTTCCCTTGACGCCTGCACAAACGGTTGCAGGCTATGCGCTAGAGGTCAACGGCGTGCTGCGCGAGGGTGTGGTAGTGCCTAAACAAACCGCGCGTATTGCTTTTGAGGAGATCACTCGCCGTGGCGTTGACCCGGGTTTGGCAGAGCTGACGCGCGGCAATGTGTTTCGCACCCGGATTTATCCGATCCCTGCGCGCGGCGTAAAGCGCATTGCGATCACCATAGAGCAAGCGCTGCAGCGCATGGATGGCAAGTGGAGCTATCGTTTACCGGTGCCAGTGACCGGCAAGCTAGATCGCTACTCGGTGCGCGTTGAAGCGGTTGGTGCGCCACAAAATGACGCCAATACCACGGGTGCATTAGCCCTCAGCGACGCTAAAATTGCGGAGCGCAGCCAAACTAATGTGCAGCCGGAAGCGATGATCGCGCTGGAGTTGCCCGCAGAACGCACGCTTGGCGTGTATGCAGCTGCTGCGGATGCGCAAGACCCATATCAGTATGTGCTGGCGCAAATTGATGCGCCAAGTTGGGCACCGGATTTAGGCGCAGCGCCGAAGTCGATTGCAGTCTATCTTGATGCTTCACGCAGCGGCTTGCAGCGCAATCATCAAAAAGAGGCGGCGTTTCTAAGCGCGCTATTTGCTGGGTATGGCGAAGCTAAAATTCAGCTCATCGCGTTTCGTGACAAGGCCGCACCTGCGCAAAACTTTCAGCTTAAATCTGGAAAAAGCGCAGAGTTTTTCGCCGCGCTAAAAGCCATTGACTACGATGGCGGCACCGCGTTGCAGGCGCTGGCTTTTAGCGAGGCGGTGGATTTAGGCGTTGTCTTGACCGACGGCAGCGCCACCTTTGAGCCATTTAAAATTCAAGCGCGCGCTCCTATGGCGCGCAAATATCTGATCGGTGTAGCGACTGCGACGTCTGATGGCACTGGTATTGCGCGCATGTCGGCAAGATTGAATGCAAATACGCTGGATCTGATCGCGTTGAGCGCCGACGCCGCAGTGAAATCCGCGCGTGCCGCACGGGTTGGCGTGCAGGCAAGCGCGCCTGCGGGTGCGTGTATGGATGCGATTGCAATCAGTGCAGTGCGGGCAGGCACGGCAACGCTTGCTGCACGCTGTAAGCCCGGTGCCCAGATCAGTCTGCGCTGGAGTAATGGTGCGCAGACGCAAACGCGCAGCATCACCACGCCATTGCAAGCCAATATCGCGAGCAAACTGGCGGCTCCGATTCAGCGGCTTTGGGCTGCGACGCAAATCCGCGCCAGTGATTCCATGAATCAAAAAACGCTGGCACTTGCGACCCAATTTAGCGTGGTGACCGAGCAGACGTCCTTACTCGTTCTCGACTCCATAGATGACTACCTGCGCTATGACGTGGCACCGATTGAACCAGAGCTGCGCGCCGAGTTTGATGCGAGGCGCGTCGCAAAAATGAGCGATGGCGCGTCCCGTCCAAACTTAGATGATTTGATTAGTCAGTGGCAGGAATTTAAAGCGTGGCACGCAACGCCGCACCCTTGGCTGTCCGGTGTTTTGCCAGACATGGCGGTGCGCAATGCGAATCAGTGGCGCGCAAGCAGTAACAATGCGCAACAAAAACTTGCGGCAGCTATGCTCAAGCGTGCGCAGCAGTTGCAGCTAGAGGGCGATAAGCCCAGCAATGAAGCCAGCGCCCGTAAGCTCATGCAAGAATTATTGGCCGCAGACGAGGCTTATTTAAAATCCCTGCCTGCGGATGCACGCCAGAACTTGATGGATCAACGTGCACAGGCAAAAGGCAGAGCGGAGCTAAATGTGGACGCGGATGCCGTGGTAACAGACGCAATCGCTGGTACGGCACCGACTCAGGAAATGCCATCCGCTCCGCAACGCAGGGCTATGGCCCCGCCGCCTGCACCCCAGCCAGCGCTGGCGCAAGCGGTGCCCATGCCCGAGTCGGCAGCGCCGATGAGCGATGATTCGTCTGCAAGGGAATCTTCAAGCCTAGCGCTAGAATCCATAGTCGTGACTGGAAGTAATATTCGGCGTAGCGACGTTGAAACTGCAACGCCCAAATTGCCGGAACAAGCTCAGGCCAGCAATACCCACGCCACGCTCGAACTGAAAGCTTACACCCCAAATGCACCGTATTTGGCCCGCATCCGTGCGGCCAGCAATCCTTATGCCGTGTATTTAAGCGAAGCTGACAGCCAGGGCAGCATTGGGTTCTATCTGGATTGCGCCGAGTACTTTTATACCGAGCGCAAGGACCAAGCACTGGCGCTGCGGGTGCTTTCTAATATCAGTGAAGTGCAGGTCGAAAACGTGGGCGCGATTCGCGTGCTCGCGGAAAAATTGCGTCAGTGGCAGCAGTGGGACTTTGCTTTGGCGCAGTTTGAACTGGCGCGATCGCTGCGCACCGAGGAACCGCAGGGCTATCGCGATTTTGCGTTAAGTCTTGCGCGCGCACCGGCAGAAAGCGGTGGCGATGTTAGACGCGCCCTGGAAATGCTCTGGTATGTGGCAAGCCACGATTGGGACAGCCGTTTTAATTCGATCCAGTTAACGTCCTTGCATGAATTCAATGATTTGCTGGCGCGCACGAACCAGGCGCAACGGCCAGATTTAAAGAAACTTGGCGTGCCCGCGACACTTGTTGGTACAGTTCCCGTTGGTTTGCGCGTGGTGATGGGCTGGAATGCCAATGATGTTGATATCGACCTGTGGGTGCTGGACCCTGCGGGCGAATGGGCTTATTACAGCCAAAAGCAAACCAGCACGGGCGGTCAGATGAGCGATGATTTCACCCAGGGCTATGGCCCGGAATCCTTCACTATCGCGCGCCCGCTGCCCGGAACCTACACGGTCTATGCGAATTACTTTGCCAACCACGAGCAAAAACTAGCTGCACCCATCAGCGTGTATTTAGAGTTTCAGACGCCTTTTGGTCAGGGTAAGGCTCAAACCACCGCCACCGTGCGGCGGCTTGAAGACGATAAGGAATATATTGAGATTGGCCGGTTTACGGTGCAGTAACGTTACTTTTAGTGTTGCGACTGCGTGTCGGCCGAATTGAACGTTATGTTGAAACCTGCTCCATTGCAAACCAAAGGCAGTTGCCTTTGCTCGATTTTTGCAGCGCCGCTAGGCGTAAACTGTGCTCGTTCAATTCATCGGCGCTGGCGTAATGGCGAATCAGCTGGATGCTGATCGGCGCAATCGTGCTGGATTCACCTGAGCTAGAGGCATTATTGGCGGTGAATTCAAGCGCATTTTGGCCGCGCGTCATCGCTAAATAGACTTCTGCCAATAAGCTCGCGTCTAGCAGCGCGCCGTGCGCGGTGCGTGCGGAATTGTCGACATCTAGACGGCGGCACAGCGCATCCAGACCATTGCGTTGGCCTGGGTAAAGCTTGCGCGCCATACTTAAGGTGTCGGTGATGGTGCAGTGCTTTGCCAGCGGCCCAAGCCCCAAGCGTTTCAGTTCGGCATCTAGAAAGTTAACGTCAAAGGCTGCGTTGTGAATTAATAGTTCTGCGCCATCGACAAATTCCAAAAATGCACTCGCTACTTCGGCAAACAGCGGCTTATCGGATAAAAAATCACGACTGAGCTGATGCACCTCAAAAGCACGCGGGTCGCTATCGCGTTCGGGGTTCAGATAACGATGAAATTGCGCTGCACCCACGCCACGCTCAGCCAATTCCACGCAGCCGATTTCGATCACCCGGTGCCCCAGGTCAGGCTCTAAGCCGGTGGTTTCGGTATCTAGAACGATTTGGCGCATGGTTTAAGTTTTCCGTGAAAGATCGATTTGCTTGTTGACGAATCGCATCAAGCGCTGCGTCCCTTAGATTCCCGCGCTTTACGCACCAGCGCATCGACGCGTTCATTCTCAACATGGCCGTTGTGGCCGCGCACCCAAATCCATTCGATGCTGTGGCGCTTTGATTCGCTCAGCAGCGCCTGCCAAATATCGGCGTTTAAAACTGGCTTTTTATCCGCCGTTTTCCAGCCGCGCTGCACCCAGCCTTGAATCCAGGTTTGCATGCCTTTTTGTAAGTATTGCGAATCTGTGTGCAGCCGGACTTGCGCGGGCTTGGTCAAGCTACGCAGGGCTTCTAAAGCCGCACTTAACTCCATGCGGTTGTTGGTGGTTTCAGCGACATAGCCGGAAATTTCTTTTTCGACGCCGTTATAGCGCAGCAACGCCGCCCAAGCGCCCGCGCCAGGGTTGGGCGAACTGCCGCCGTCGGTAAAAATATCGACGACTGGTTTTATTTCTGAAGTGGCGACCGAAGTAGCAGGCGTAATCGGGGGTTGGCTAGTCATTGCTTAAACCTCGTTGCGTTAAGCCGGCCGCTTTGAGGGCAGGGCGGCTAGTGCTGGCCTCAAGCGCGCGCATCACCGGGCGTGCACGCACGCCGCGTTTGCGGGCGCTCAAAATGTAAACGCTGGCAAAATCGGGCAGCGCCCGGCCCAGCTGGCGGCTCAGTGCCGAATTTGGCGCTAACCACGGCCATGCGACGGCGATGCGTTCGATAGTAATATCTGCCAAGCCCAATGCCCGGCAGGCGCGCGCCCAGCTGCTCGCCGTCGTCCAATGGGGTGGCGTGGTTTTCCAGTTGCGCGCCATGCGCGTCCCCGAAAGCCGCGCCGCACTGAAGCTGCGAAAGCCGGTAATCACCAGTCGACCGTGGCCGCGCATGCAGCGCGCGGCTTCGCCAAGCACTTCTTCAGGCTCCATCGCGTAGTCCAACGCGTGTTGTAGCACCACGAATGCCAGCGCATTGTCCGCCAGCGGCCACAGCGAGGCGCTCGCTGAAAGGCTGCCGGTTAGGCTATCAATGCCGGCCAATTTAAGCGGCAGCGTCGCCAAGCCGGGTGCCGTTGTTACCACCGGTGCGATCTCCCACGGGCTGATCCACGCGCCTAATCCGGCCGGTTCGTGGGAAATTTGGCTTTGGATTAAGGCGTGTTCGTGCGCAATCAAGGCGGCTAGCCCTGGATGGCTGCGGGTAAAAGCGGAGCGGGACATGAAGTGGCTAACTTTAGCGGTTTTGGCGGCACGCATATGGATGCGCCAAAAGCCTATTTACGGGCGGCTAAGCATAGCTGATCTGGCAGATTTCGGCCGGTTCAAACCGCTGCGTCGCCTTTCCATTCTAAAGCCCTAACTGATAGCCTTGAATTCCCATAATTTTGGCGTACTTTTTTATGCGTAGCGCAGTGTTTTTAGCGTTTGTTCTAGTTTTTGCCAACATCGCGGATGCCGCCAAAAAGTCGACCCCCAAAGAACGCTTCGAACGCGTTGCCGACGGCATCAAAGACAACGTGCAAAAGCTTATTTGGGCGAAAGCCGACAATGGCACAAACATCGGATGGAAAGATGCCAAGCAATATTGCGCAGGCATGGGCAAGCGCTGGAAGCTAGCGAGTGGTGCGGCACTTCTAAGTCTGTATGACGCAAGCGGAAAATTTGAGCTAACGCTGGACTTTAACGGCACCCCTTATGTGCTCAAGCCCGCCACGCGACTCATTAAATTGTCCGGCGGTGGCTATTGGAGCGACGAGCAAAACGAGTACGGAGCTTGGGGCGTCAATTTGGCGACCGGCACGCGCTATACGTTCAGGTTTGACGCCGTGAACTTTACCCGCGCTTTGTGTGTGCGGCCCTCCTGAGATTGGCATTACGCCCTGACCATATCGCGTTAGGCACCGCTTATTCGGCCTTAGCGCATTTGGTAGCCTTAGCTCAAGATTTGTTGGCTGATATGCTGTTTTTAACGCGCAATTTCGCGCTTTTATTAGGTTTGCTGTTGATGACAGTTACTGCCACAAGCCATGCCGGACGCGCAGAGGACGCGGCAAATCGCGTGCTGCCAGCACTTGAGCGCGATGCCAAAGTGCTCAATTTGCAAATAGGCGCGCCAGTTTTTATTCGTATTTTCAAGCAGGATGCGGTGTTAGAACTCTGGCTTAAAGGCGCGCAGCACTATCAGCTGTTTCGCAGCTATCCAATTTGCGCTTTTTCCGGCGCACTCGGGCCCAAGACAAGGGAAGGCGATGGCCAAGCGCCTGAGGGCGTCTATCAAGTCAAGCAGGAGCAAATGAACCCCGCTAGCCGCTTTCATTTGAGTTTCAACTTGGGCTACCCGAACGCCTACGATCAAGCGCACGGCTACACCGGTGCGGCACTGATGGTGCATGGAGACTGCGTTTCAATTGGCTGCTATGCGATGACCGACGCTAAAATTGAAGAAATTTACACGCTGATGGCGCGCGCATTTGGGGGCGGACAGCAGAGCATCCCAGTACACGCATTTCCATTTCGCTTGACTCAAGCTGCGCTTGGCGCGCATTCGAATCACCTGTTTGCCGAATTTTGGCAGGAGTTAGCGCCTATTTATCAGGCGTTTGAGGATACTGCGGTGCCGCCTAGAGTTCGCGTGCAGGCTGGGTATTACCGTATTGAAAAGTAAACAGGGGGCGATAGTTTTCAATTAATCATACCCAGCTTTGCACGTAACGCCAAAATCGCATCCGCTCCCCAAAGCCCCAGCACGGCATAACTTTGTTCTGACGGGTGATAGCCATCGCCGGAAAAATCTTGCGGATGTGCCTCAAATTTTAAGGGGAGATGCACCGCAGTTAGATGCAGCGCGATTTCGCGGATCGCCACTTGATCCAAAATTGCGGCACGCAAGCCAATGACAGTACGTAAAGGCTGTGGCAATAGCGGAAAGCGCTGCATCGGCGGCAAGCCTAAAACCACAATCGGTGCCTGCGGTGAATGCGCGTGCAGCGCCTGTAACAATGCCGCAAGATGCCGCCGCCAAGTCCGCGTTCGGGTCAAGCCGGTAACGTCATTGACGCCGGCGGAGACAAAAATGGCGTCTGCCGGTGCGTGCGGCAGCTTGGTTACTAATTCGTGCAAAATTTGCCGCATATCTGCGCCGACTAAGCCCAACGCCTGCCATTCAACACGGGCGGGGAGCGCTTTTGCCAGCGCGCTGGCAACTTGTCCAACCAGAGCATTTGCCAGTGTTGTGGCACCCACGCCCGCAATGATGGAATCGCCAATTGCTAAGAGTTTAAAGCTTTTACCGCCGCCCACCGCGCCATATTCCGGCCCTGCCGCCGCAGCAAAGCGGCGTGCTGTTTTGCGCACGATCAGCGCCTGTGGCAGCACAAACGGTAGCGCCGCCCAAAACAAAAGCCTACGCATCAGCACACTATCGCCATATAAAACTCCAGCGTATTGACCTGCAAACCAAGCGATTTAAAAACTTTGTGTTTGCCAATTTTGCGCAATTTCTTATCGCGCGTAATCAGCCAAGTAGCACTGCCCATGACGCTGAGTTCAAGAAATTTTTGATCGTCAGAGTCCCGGCATTGCGGTAGCTTTCTGCGCTCAACATCAGCCATCAATTCGCAGCACTTGCTTAGCTCGATATATTCCAAACACAGCGCTTCAATTTGCTCGGGGCTTTGCGCAAATTGCGGATAGCCTAGCACCCGTCGCCACTCGGCTAAGGTTTCCATACTGTGCAAAATTTGCAAGTGGCCCGCTGCGTGTTTGCTACGCAGCGGGTCTAACCTTGGGCTGCGCCAAAGCAGCCATTCCAACCAAATGTGGGTGTCGAGCACCGCGATGTGCAGCGGGTCAGGCTGAGCATTTACCTGCCCATCTACCTGCCCATCTACCTGCTTGAGTGGCACCAGCGCGGGTGGCATGACGCTTTTGACTGGGGTGACTACTAGGTGGCTACTAATTAGTGTATTGGAAACGTAATGGGATTTTGTTGCGTGCCTATGGCCGACCCGGTGCCCTCAACTTTCAGCATGTCGGCCATCGTCTTTTCAAGCCCCGCAAATTTGTATTGCACCAAAACGTAGGTCCAACCGGTCGTGCGCTGGTTGATTTCGTCAACTTGCTTGGTTAGCTCCGCCAATTTTTCAGTGCGAAACTTTGCCGCATCAAATTTTGCTGCAGGCGGTGGCGTTAACACCGCTGGCACACCGGAGGCTGGCGGTGCTGCCTTAGCGGCAGCGGCGTTGGCAGCAGCCTCAGCTTTGTTCTGTTCGGCCATCAAGTACGCTTCTGACAGGCCGGTGTCCAGGCTAGCATTGAATCGAGCGTAGCCTTTACTGTCTTTTTCCCACGCGGTCACGTTCACGACTAAACCTTCAAAGGTGACAAAACGTGCCACATAGGTTTGCGCCAAGTCTGGCTCGGCTTGGGCCGCCGGCAGTACGCTTTCCAAGCGCAGGACATCCAGCGTTCCCGCGAGTTGATTGCCAATGGAAGGCGAGGAAAGTTCTTTGCCTTTCGGTACATTCAGCACCGCCCAGTCCGGGTCTTCCACTTTCGCTTTACGCACGACCAGTTTGTCGCCGGTGGGTGGCGTAATCGTGACTTCCTGAACCCGATTCACCGGAATGTTGGTGATTTCAGCTTGAATCCACGAGTTCACGCTGGCTTCTGGGCGAATTTGGCCGGACGCCAAATAGCTTTGCTTTTCGCCGGGTTTGCGCACGTAAACGCCCTGCCCGCCGGTGCCGGCGATTGACCCCAAAATCAGCTTGACCGGCGTTTTGGTACCTTCCAGCTCCAACAGAATGCCCTTAGCATTGGCGATGGTTATATCTTCGACGCCCAGTTTGCCGTAACTGGCTGGATTCGCAGTTTTTGCTTCGCGAATTTTTGCTTCCGACAGTTTGATGAGATAGTCACGAATTTTGCTGACATCTGCGCCATAGCCATCAATGCTGGAGGCAACCCAGCCCTTGTCGGTGCGCTTGAGCGTAATGATCGGCGTGTTGCTGGCGCCGCTTAGTTTGATGCTATTGACGCTATTAAGCTCGGCGCTTAAACCCGGCACGACCAGTGCATCATTGCTCAGTGCAGCCTCGCTGGAGCTGCCTTTGTTTTTCATCACCGCCACCGCGAGCAGTAAGCCGCCGGCGAGTAGCGCCATTTTAATTAAAGTTGAATTTTTCATGATTGATCCTTTAGGCCGCGTTCGCAACAGCTCGACGCAGTGCCGCGCGACGACGAAAGAAAACGATGGCAAACAGCACCACAAAAATCGGTGCCAGGAAGGTGCCGTAGAATTTCACCCAGCGCCCTAAGCCTTCAATTTTGGTGTCTAAACTGCGGCGCACTTCGCGCAGGCGGCGGCTGACGTCGACGCGCTTTTGCTGAAAGTTTGTCAGCTCTTTTTGCTGCTCCGGGCTAACGATCATTTGTGCATCTGCACCTTTGGCTTTTTGCAGCTCAGTAAGTTTGTTATTAGTTTCTTCCAGCTCATCCTGCAATTTTTGCTCGGTATCACGCAGGGCGGCGTCCGCGTCCAGGCGCATTTTGTCGACGGTGGTGAAGGTAGTTTTCAGTTTGCCGCGCGAACGAATGGAAATCAGGTCATTGTCACCGCTTAATTTATCAACGGTATTGATAATGAAATCACCATTATTTGCGAACGCATTGGCGATTTGCTGGTTCATAAACGCCTGCACCGACACCCAAACGCGGTCGCTGAGCATGTCAGTATCGGCGGCTAGAAACACAGTATTCGGCTCTTTTGATTCGCTAACAAAACCCACTTCGGCGCTTTTCTCCGGGAATGCGGATTTGAACTTACCGCTCAAATTACCAGCCAAAATATAGCGCACTTTGGTTGGTGTGAAGCCTTTTAGCAGTTCATTCGGGTCGCGCGTGAATTTCAGCCTTTCAGCGTCCATGAGCATGGCATCGTCGCTTGATTGCAGCAGCGCTTCCAGTTTCAGCGGCGCTTTGGCATCGACTGAGAAACTGCCCGCGCCGTCTAGATTGATGGATTCCAGATCAGCAGTGGCGATGTCTTTTTGATTCATATTGCCGGCTTCCAAACCAATAATCGCTGGATGCTTGACCGGCTCACGCGCTTGATCGAACTGAATGGGCACGCCTAAGCTGCGGTCAGCAACCACTTTCTTAGGATCGTAACTAACGCCCCACGCCTGGAACAGCTTAGGTAAGTCTGAGCTTTTGTTCGCAAACATCGCTGAGTCTGGATTATTCGGATCAGCGCCGGAACTATCGAGCGTCGCATTCGGGTCGACAAACACCATTAAGCGCCCGCCTTTGACCACGAATTGATCCAGCGCGAATTGCGTTTCAGGCGACAACTCTTTCGGCTGCACCAACATCAACACCTTGATTTCGGCATCGACGGCTTTGATATCCATTCCGAGTTGGCGCATCTCGAAGCGCTCGCCCAATTGCCCGTAAACCACCCACGGCTGGCTGGTTTGGCGCGTGGCGGGATCAAAACCGCCCGCCATCGGTAAGCTGGACATCACGCCGATCACCGGTTTGTTATCGACAATCAAGCTCTGGATCATTTTGGCAATGTCGTATTCTATGAAGCTTTCTTTTTCGACCTGGAAAAATGGCACCACGCCTTGCTGGCCGGTGGCGCTGGTACCGACCAAACCAAAAGTGATTTGATTACCGCCGCCGTACGGCACTTGCTGCAAACCGTAGCCCACCGCGCGCTCTTCTTCTTCGCTAAACGGCTGTGGGTCAATGATGGTTAGCTTGATATTGCCCTTCGAGCGCTCCGCCATTTCTTCCAAAAGCTCGCGCACGCGGGTTGCATAGGCTTGGTATTGCGGCAATCCAGCGGTGCCTTTTTCGGTGAAAAAGAAATACAAATTGATCGGTTCCGGAATTTTTCTCAGAATGGACTTGGTGCCCTCATTGAGGGTGTATTGCTTGTTATTGGTCAAATCCAGGCGCGCGCCACGCAACAACATTTGGCTGAGCAAAATAACACCCAGAAAAATTGCCGCGAGCACCACTAAGCCTGCGGCTCCGGCTGACTTTTTATTAATTGCACTCATGAATTAGTCTGCCTTTTTCAATTCAATAACGACCATGGTCGCGGCCAAAAACGTAGCGATAACGGCCAAGAAAAATATGATGTCGCGCAAATCCAACACGCCCTTGGAGATCGAATTGAAGTGCGTGATAAAACCAAGGCCAGCCGCAGTTTCCACCAGCCAACCTTCGCCGCCGAATACCTGTATCAGGCCAAAAAACAGGAAAAATAGGCCCACGACGACCGTCAGCACAAAGGCAATTACCTGGGAACGCGTTGCTGCACTCATGCACGCGCCAATAGCTAAAAACGCGCCCGCCATCAGCCAAGAGCCGATATAGCTCGCCAAGATCACGCCGTTATCCGGCTCGCCCAAATAATTCACCAAAATCCACATGGGGAACGTCAAAATGAGGGCTGCGCCCGCAAAGACCCAGGCGGCCAGGAATTTCGCAATCACCGCATCGCGCAGCGTCACGGGCAAGGTCAGCAATAGCTCGATCGAGCCGGTATTGCGCTCCTCCGCCCACATCCGCATCGCAATAGCGGGCATGAGCACTAAATACAGCCAAGGGTGGAAACTAAAAAAGCCCATCAAAGTGGCTTGGCCTGATTCAAACCAACGGCCAATCCAAAACGTCAACAGCCCCGACAGCAGCAAAAAAATCACCAGGAACACATAAGCGACAGGTGTGGCGAAATAGCTGGACAATTCCCGCTTAAAGATGGTTTTGATCGCGCTCATGAGCGGCCTCCTGACTTGGTGCCGATATTTGACGTAACGCCGTTAAAATTGGTAATCGTGCGGAACACTTCATCCATACGCCCGCGTTCCAGCGCCAAATCGTGCACCACAAAATTTTGACTTTGGATTAAGGCATTGATCGGCGTAAAAATAGATGCGCCACTTTTAGCAATCGCGGTCAAACTACCGTCGCGCCCGGTTTCCACCGCCTGCACACCAGCAACTTTTTCCAGTGCGGCTTTAACGACTTCGCTATCGTCCGCGCGCAGGCTAACCGCACCGTGGTAGCGCGAGCGCGCTTCGAGTTTCTCTGGTGTTTCATCGGCAAGCAGCTTGCCGCCCGCAATAATGATCGCGCGCGTACACACCGCGTGCACCTCTTCCAAAATATGCGTGGAAACGATAATCAGCTTATCTTTCGCCATACCGCTAATCAAATTGCGCACTTCATCTTTCTGATTCGGATCCAAGCCGTCGGTAGGCTCGTCCAAAATCAATACTTTCGGGTCGTGCAAAATCGCTTGAGCGATGCCAACGCGGCGCTTAAAGCCTTTCGACAGCGTTTCAATCGGCTGCTCCAGCACTTTTTGCAGACCTAGCTGCTCAATCACGGTGCCGATGCGCGCGCGTTTTGTGCCCGCGTCCATTTGCCGCAAATCGCCAATGAAATTCAGAAAGCGATTCGGCGTCATCTCACCATAGGCAGGCGCGCCTTCTGGCAAATAGCCCAAGGCTTGTTTGGCCTGCATGGGCGCTTGTTCGATGTCAAATCCTGCCACTTTGACGCTACCGCTGCTGGGCGATAAAAACCCGGCGATCATTTTCATCGTGGTGGACTTGCCAGCGCCGTTG
>JAYUUS010000133.1:0-4331 GCA_043754435.1 Rhodanobacteraceae bacterium | reverse complement strand
CTCGTAAGAGTTTAGAGCTAGGCTTTAGAATTGGATTCGGGGCTAGCCACTGCAGGGGTAGTACATCTCACCTTACAAGTGCTTTCCGGCCATTTGGTCGTGTTTGACGAAGTGTTTACGGGCGTGCGCTAACATCTGCTTTTCGCTGGGATGATCGAGCACGTCAAAGCCGACAATGTACTTAGCGGTTATGGGTCGATGTTTGTCGAGATAGCGCCGGAAGTCGGCAATCCCTGTGTGACCACCCACTACCAGCACTTCGGCAATGCCATCAAGAGCATCGCAAACCGCCCCAAAAAATTCATGCTCGGTGCGCACGCCGCTGTTGTGCTGTTTGCTGAAATGCAGGTGCTGGTGCACTTTTTGTTCAAGCACATGCTCGGAATCAAATTGCAGTACTTGGGCTAATTCATGGTCGACATAAGCGACAGCGTGTGAAAGGCTCATATTAAAGTCTCGGTTAGTGGGGGTCGTCCGACCACGTTATCTAGCCGGCATCGCGCTGTCTGTGCGGCGTCATACTAACGCGTCCACGCCAAGTCAAAGTTGCGCGTCATCTTCTGCGGCGGTATGCAAATGCCACACAGCGATGAACATCGCTGCGATCAAGGGGCCCAGCACAAAGCCATTGATACCAAAGACGGCCATGCCGCCGAGCGTGCTAATCATCACCACATAGTCGGGCATTTGAGTATCTTTGCCGACTAGAATCGGGCGCAATAGGTTGTCGATTAGCCCGATTACCAGCACGCCCCAGGCAAGCAGTGTGACACCCTGCCAAATCGCGCCAGTGAGCAAAAAATAAATTGCTACAGGTAGCCACACTAAAGCGGCGCCGAATGCGGGCAATAGCGAAAGAAACGCCATCGCCACCGCCCATAGCAAAGCGCCTTTGAGACCGAGAAACCAAAAAGCCAGCCCACCTAGCGCACCTTGGATCGCCGCCACCAAAAGATTACCTTTAACCGTGGCCCGAATCACATTGGTGAACTTGGCAAAAAGCGCGCGCTTAGCGCCTGCTTTCAAAGGCAGCGCATGTCGCGCATCACGCGCCAGTGTCTCGCCATCACGAATTAGGAAAAACGACAGGTAGGTCGCCACGCACAGGTTGGCGAGGAAGTTCAAAGTGTTCTGGCCGATGCTCAGCGCCCGCCCGGCCATGAACTTCCCCGCCTGCGACAATTCGGTCGATAGCTTGCTCTGAATCGCAGCAAAGTCGCCAAAGCCAAAACGCCCGAGTAAAGCGACTACCCAATCGGGCAATACGTCGAAAGCACCATCAAAGAAGCGCTCCGGCTTGAGCTCGCCAGACTGTAAGTGCTCGAAAAAATGTGCCGCTTCATTGACCATGGCCACCATAATCAGCGCAAAAGGCAGCATTACCAGAAAGACCACGCTCAGCAATGTTGCTAATGCTGCAAGCGTTTTGCGTCCTTTAACCCGAACTAACAGGTGCGCATTCACAGGCGCAAAGACCATAGCAATAATCGCGCTCCACAACAGCGTCCCGTAAAAGGGCAATAGAATCCAGCCCAGAGTAAGGGTGACAATGCCCAGCAGCACCCATAATGCAACTCCATCGGGGCCAAGACGTCGATCAGGTTCCGAGTGCCCCTGCAGTTCATAGCTAAGAACGGGTTGAGGTACTAGAACGGGGCTTTGCTCACTCATATTTCTCTAGCCAATTCTCAGGTCTAAAAACGCTTAGCGGATGCACGAGCGGGGCCAGGGGAACAGCGCGTACTATTCGTTAAGACACTAAGTAAACTAACAGAGCGGTACTGACACCCACACCCGCAACGCTACTCACGAGTCGGGGCATGAAAAATTGATGCATGGCTTCAAAAATACCGCGCAAACGGTGCATCCCACGGCGTGCGGGCATACATTGGACTAGATGAGCACCTAGGTTATCTAGCGCACCCAGGCTCTTCACCTCGGCTTGAAAAACCGCTGCAGGGCTAAATAATTCTGCGGATGTTGACATGGCATGACCTTAAGGGGTTCAGGGCCACAGATACTCTCGCAGCAGCGTTTTCGCATCTGTCTGTTAGCGTACGAAAGAGGTAATTAGCGTTTGACCAAGCCGCATTACGCGGCGCTGACCCCGCGTAAAACCTAAGCAATCACCATAAATTCGAGGCTAAATAAGTTCTAGGGCAAACCAGGTATCTATATGCGGCCTATTTGACGATCATATTTTTTGATCGCAATTTGACTTTGATACCCTGCCCGCATCAGACAAAAAACAAAACCCGCTCTGCCATCCAGCAATCCTAATCGTAAAAAATAACTGTATAAAAAATATACTAAACCCCGTGCTGGCATTTTCCAGGCTAACCTTTTCAGTGCCGCACGTCTTTTCAATGGTTCCCCAGAGCACAGCTCGGCTAGATTTAAGCCATTTTTTTCTTGCTCAAGTTCAAACTCTGCTTCCTTGCTGGCATACCGATTTTGACGAGTAAACCATTCGTCAATCCCCTTCAGATTTTCATCAATCAAATCACTGTTAAGGTTCATTATGGCGCCTTGAACATCCTGAGTTTCCGCATGTCCGCGATTAACATAACGCACCCGCCCCACACGAATAAAGCGCACCACCCAGGTTGGATAAAGGCTGCTGTACTTAAGCCATTTCCCCCACATATAAAAACGACGCCGTAGGCGGTAAGCGCCAATGTGTTCAATGTCGCTCTGGGCGAGTGCTGCCATCTCTGCTAGCAGTTCAGGCGTAACGCGTTCATCGGCATCCAGAACCAATAGCCACTTATATTTTGGGTTTGTATTATCTAACGCCCAATTGCGTTGATTGCCAAAACCTGTAAATGTGTTCTGATAGAACCGAGCACCCCGCTGCTCACAAATCTTGTGCGTTGAATCGCTGCTAAACGAATCAATCACAATCACATCATCACACCATGCCAACGCATCCAGACAGCTAGGCAGATGGATCTGCTCGTTCAGCGTAAAAATCATGACGCTAACCGGGACTGGGATGGTCAATTCATTATCTTTCATTACGTGGATACCTTGCTAAGCGAGCCCCATGGTATCGCTAAACTTTAAAACCGGGCGCTGGGCGTTGGAAGTGTGACGTGCCTTGCTTTGACTTCGCAGCCCCGAGGGACTGTTCGATGGCGCACAGACCTCCAAGCTACGTACAGACAAGCTTGAAACCCCGTCAAACCAAGCTCGGCGAGTGATTCATCGTGGGGAAAACTTCGTTTTTGCTGGGTACTTTATCCGGCTGTTCGGGATTGCTAGGCTAATCATTAAACAAGGAAATAAATATGCAAACACTTAAAGATTTGATGACTCAAAATGTACAAGTAATTAGTCCAGACGACACGATCCAGGCAGCAGCACTACAAATGCTCAAAGGTGACTTTGGAATGTTGCCGGTAGGAGAAAATGACAAAATGATTGGTACCATATCGGATCGTGACATTACTATTCGTGCGGTGGCGGAGGGTAAGGACGGTAGCACTAAGGTTCGTGATGTTATGTCCGAGCGCGTGATCTGGGCTTATGAAAATGATTCCGTAGACAAGGGCGCAAAGCTTATGAGCGAGCATCAGATTCGGCGGCTGCCCATCGTTAACGCTGAAAAACGACTCGTGGGTATCGTAGCGCTGGGTGATTTTGCTGTTGATAGAGCTGACTCCAAGACTGCCGGTGAAACGCTTTCTGAGATTTCAAAGTCCGCTTAATGCGGTTCAATTGCGGCGAACTCACTACGCTAGCATAATCCATACGCTAGCGTATTGACTCCACCACCCAACCGCCTCCATACTCCGCCGTATGGACGCATACACACATATTGAAAAATTTCCTGGCCATGATGGTTTGTCGCTAGCGATTGAGCATTTTGATGCTACCCATGCGCTATCAAACCGCAACCGCCTTATCTTCACGCATGGATTTGGTCAAAACCGCCTGAGTTGGGGTACCACCGCGCTGCGTTTGGCCGCCGCAGGTTGGCCGGGGTTGGCTTTGGACGGGCGCGGGCATGGGGATTCGGCTTGGAGTGCAGATGGTTCCTACGAGTTGAATCACTTTGTTTTGGACTTGACCGCACTGGCTCGGGCTTACACCGCTATTGATGGCAGCAAGCCGATTTTGGTCGGTGCCTCAATGGGCGGGCTATTAGCGCTGCTAGCCCAGGCTGAAACCGATATTTTTAGCGCGATTATCTTGGTGGACGTGACGCCGCGTTGGGAAGCAGCTGGCGTGAGCCGTATTTTTGATTTTATGCGCGCGCATCCGAATGGTTTTGCGTCCTTGGAAGAAGCCGCCGCCGAGGTTTCGCGCTATTTGCCGCACCGTGACCC
>JAYUUS010000132.1:0-4381 GCA_043754435.1 Rhodanobacteraceae bacterium | reverse complement strand
TGCTGTATGAAAGTCGATTTGCGAATGCCGGCTAATTTCGTCATTCCCGCATGCTTTTAGCGGGAATCTAGCTGGATTGATTGGTATGTGAACATGCTGGATCCCCGATAAAAACACTCGGGGATGACGAATGCGGGGCAACTCGGGGATGACGAATGAGCGGCAATTGGCCCCTAGAAACAACTGTCGTAGCGCTAATTCGCCAACACACTAGACACTGGGTTTGCACAAAAGGCTTAACACTCGGCTTAATTTAGTTATCCTCCGGCGCTTGACTACTTGGCGTATTTCACTTTTTAGGGTGAAGTTGCTGGCGAGTTAAGGCTGCGTCCCTGCGCGCTTTAAAGGCAGGAAAAGCTTCAAATGCGCTTTTACATGAAAGGTACTATGAGTAAAAAACTGTTGATCGTCGAGTCCCCTGCCAAAGTAAAAACCATTGGTAAGGTTCTGGGAAAAGATTATGTCGTCATGGCTTCCTACGGCCATGTACGTGATTTGCCGCCTAAAGATGGCTCGATTGATACTGAAAACGGTTTTGCCATGCGCTATGAAATCATCGAGCGCAACGCAAAGTATGTGGATCAAATTGTCAGGGCGGCGAAGGATGCTGATGAAATCTTGCTCGCCACCGACTTAGATCGCGAAGGCGAAGCGATTAGCTGGCATATCGCAGAAATTTTGCGCAGCAAAAAGCTGACTAAAGACTTGCCGATGAATCGCGTCACGTTTTCGGAAATCACGCCGAAAGCGATCCGGACCGCCATCGCAAATCCACGCCCGCTGGCAATGGATCTAGTCAATGCCCAGCAGGCGCGCCGCGCATTGGACTATTTGGTCGGTTTTAAAGTCTCCAAAGTGCTGTGGGCAAAGGTCAGTGGTGCCAAGAGTGCGGGCCGTGTGCAAAGCCCAGCATTGCGCATGATTACCGAGCGCGAGGATGAAATCGAAAGTTTTATCGCGCAGGAGTATTGGACAATCACAGCGGGTTTGAATCAAAACGGCGGTGTTTTCAGCGCCAAATTGACGCATTACCAAACCGAAAAACTCAGCCAATTTGATCTAAACGAGGCGGGCAGCGCGAACGCGGCGCGCGAAAATTTACTCAGTCATGCGATGCGTTTAGGCGAATCCGCGCGCGCGGCAGGGCCGTTGGGCGCATTGAAAGTAGTCGACATTCAACGCAAAGATCGGCTACGCCGCCCGGCCGCACCCTTTACGACCTCAACGCTGCAGCAAGAAGCCTCGCGCAAACTCAATTTTGGCGCACAGCGCACCATGCGCACCGCCCAGTCTTTATATGAAGGTGTTGCAACCGGCGAAGGCCAGGTTGGCTTAATCACCTATATGCGTACCGATTCGGTGAATTTAAGCAATGACGCGCTGGCAGATTTGCGCGCCACGATCAGCAATTTGTTTGGGCCGCATTTATTACCTGCCGCACCTATTGAGTACAAAAACAAAAGTAAAAACGCGCAAGAAGCGCACGAAGCGGTGCGCCCAAGCTCGGCTGCGCGCACGCCGGAATCGCTGCGAAAATACCTTAAAGACGACGAGTTTCGCCTCTATGAGTTAATCTGGAAGCGCACCATTGCCTGCCAAATGAAGCCTGCGGTGCTTAACACGGTCAGTGTGGATCTGGAATGCGGCAAGGGCAATATGTTCAGGGCGAATGGCTCGACTGTGGTCGAAGCGGGCTTCTTGACCGTTTATGAAGAAGGCCGTGACGTCAAAACCGAGGATGACGAATCGAAAATGCTGCCGGTATTAACGATTGGCGATTTGGTTCCGCTGGACACGTTGGATGCCGATCAACATTTTACCGAGCCACCGCCGCGTTATTCCGAGGCAACGTTGGTCAAGCAAATGGAAGAAATTGGCATTGGCCGTCCGTCTACTTATGCCAACATTATTCAAGTATTACTGGCGCGTAATTACGTGATTTTGGAAAGTAAGCGGTTTACGCCGACCGATGTCGGGCGCGTGTTGATTCGCTTTTTAAGTGGCTCCTTCCCAGATTACGTGGACTATGAATTTACCGCGAAGTTAGAAGATGAGCTGGATGAAATCGCGGCCGGCGAAAAGCTGCCGATTCCACTGCTTGAAAAGTTTTGGAAGCGCCTGACTGAATTGGTGGCGTTAACCGAGAATTTGACCCGTGCTGAAGCCTCCAACGCGCGAGTTTTGGGCGTCGATCCGGTATCGGGCAAAGAAATAAGTGTGCGCATCGGACGATTTGGGCCATTCGCGCAGATCGGCACCAAGGACGACGAAGATAAGCCAAAATTTGCCTCGCTCAGGCCCGGTCAGAAGATGGATTTTGTCACCCTAGAAGATGCGCTGAAATTGTTTGAGCTACCGCGCAAACTGGGCCTGGATCATCACGGCCGTGAGATCACGGTTGCGGTCGGGCGTTTCGGGCCCTTTGCGAAAGTCGGATCAAGCTATGTTTCGCTCGCCAAAACCGATGACCCGTATGAAATTACCCATGCCCGGGCGATTGAGTTGATTCAAGAGAAAGAAGCGATGCTAGCTGCCCGCGTTATTAAGACTTTTAATGATGGCGCGATCCAAATTTTGCAGGGTAAATACGGCCCTTATATTACCGACGGCGTGAAAAACGGCAAAATTTTGAAGGGCATGGAAGCGCTTGATCTCAGTTTGCAAGACTGTTTAACGGCGTTAGAAATTGCGCCTAAAGGCAAGCCAAAAAGCGCTGCTGCAGCGGCAAAAAGCGCAACCGAACGCGCCAAAAGAGACGTTAAAGCCAGCCGTGAGAAAGGTGCCACGGTTAAAGCTACGAAAAAACCGGCGAGTAAAACCGCCGTTGTTGGCAAAAAGCCTGCTGCCAAAAAAGCAGTTGCTAAAAAGGCGGTCGCAAAAAGAGCGGTTGCGAAAAAGGCGGGCGTTAAGAGAAAAGCGGTGAGTAAAGTAGCGGCCAAGAAAGGGGCGAAAAAAGCGCTTAGCTAATGGCTGCAATGTCTTAAGGATTATTTCGTCATCCCCGAATGTTTTAATCGGGGATCCAGAAGGTTTATTACTGGATTCCCGCTAAAAGCCTGCGGGAATGACGAGACCTTTTGTGGCTGTCAGTGCGCACAAGCTATTCTAAATACAAAATAAGTTCGGTTTTGACAGCTTCGGGATCCATTGTGGCCGGGTTATCGACGAACGCGAACACGAGCGGCTCTTTGGCTTTGTAGCCATAAACTTCCGCATAGGCGCGCAATAGGTTCGCGGTATTTTCTAAGCGGTCGAACATGCCGGTGTGTACGGCATATAAAACATTGCCTGCGGGCAGTGTTTCTGCGGTCACAAGGCCCTGGCTTTTCAGCTCCGTTACGGTGCTTAAAGCCGCCTGAAAGTAATATTGACCTGCCTTATGGCCCCGATCGAACCCGAGTGGAGCACTGGCTAGCGCTTCGGCATTTTGCGCAGTTAGCACTTCGCTCAAAGCACCGTAGGCTTTTGCATATGCGCGGCTGATGTCCAGCAAGTTGTCATTGGCTTGAGTGTCAATTCTAATGACCGAGCGCGCCTCCACATGCTGCAATTGCACCGAGAAATTGCCAAATTTTGCGTTCGGTAGCTTTTCAACGCGCGCCTTTAAATTGGCTAAGCCCGCTTCATAATCGGGTGCCACGAAGTGTTCAGTCAGTAAATTCATCCATCGCCCCGGTATGGACGTTAGAAATGACGTGCCTGCATCCGATTCAAACGCCCAACTGACAGACGTTTTGTCACCTTGCGGTTGCAGCTGATAAAACGCTTTGCCGCTGCCGCCTGTAAAAACCAAGTCCGTCACGATCAGTTCGTTTTCCTTGGCTTCCACTACGGTTTGCGAGCCATCGCCTAATATTTTGCTTTGCCACGCCATTTTTGCACCGACGCCGGTTTCAGGGCCAGAATATTGATACTGCGTGGCTGGGTCCTTGGCGACATAAGGACTCCATTCGTTGTAGCGTTTAAAACCATTAAAAAATTGATAAATAAAATTCGCTGGTCGGGCGATTTCAATGTGTCGCTCGACTCTGGTTTTAGCGGGTAAAAATACGCCGCCAACAAAAAATATAGCGATCAACACAAGTAAGACTTTAAGCAACAGTTTCATTTTAGCTCTAACTTGATGAGGGCAGGCTGGGAAGGTTTAAATTATCCTTTGCCAGCACTTTATCGTAAAGGCTAAGATGCTCAAAGGCGACTTCACTCATAGTGCGCACCGGGCCAATCGCTGCACGCGCACGGACAATTCTGCTGCGATCTAATGCGATCATCTCCAGCGCGTCTACCCATGCCTGCACGTCACCTGCGGGGATTAGCCAACCGTTTTTTTCGTGTGCCACCAGTTCCGCAATGCCGCCGCGACGACTCCCAATAACCGGCA
>JAYUUS010000131.1:0-42777 GCA_043754435.1 Rhodanobacteraceae bacterium | reverse complement strand
TGGTAGCGTCCGCACATGCGGTTGACACGAATGCTAGTGTGACTGCTCATTCGCCACCCAGTGCGCCCGCTTCTTCCGCTAACTCCTGGAGCGCGCGTGGCGGCACCTTGACCCTTAGTTTTAATAGTGATTTATTAAATGAAATGGGGATTTCACTGCGTGCTGACCAGCTGGTTAACCGTCAAGAATTAAGCAATATTCCGCTGGTCGTAACGGACGCTGCCACGCTTAATTTTACTGCGCCACAAGGCACGTTTAAAAATTTTAACGGCGGCGCGCTGCAATCGGCTGGGCGCTTTGAGTGGCAGCACAACGGGAAAACGAAAAGCTTTGCAGGCTTTCTAACCCGCCCAAAAGCCGGGACATTAAGAGATTTAGAAGTGCTTGATAGTGACGGTGTGGCGTGGTTCGTCAGCGATCATGTGCATTTTGAATTACTCGACGATAAAACCCGCTTGAACATGCGCAACATGGACTTGCGGCTGACGCGAACTGCAGCTGAGTGGTTGGGTGACGCTTCCTTGACCGGGCTTGCAGTAGGTTCCATGGAATTTAACGCGCCTGTGCTTAAGGCCGGGGCGATTAACCTAGCGCAATCGTGCGCTGAACCGAACTGGCCCGGCAAACTATTAATTCCTGGGCAGCCAAATGCGGGAACCTACCAAGCGGACGTGTTACTCAATTCGATGAGCAGCTTTGACTACAAGCGCTGCGCTGGCACCTGTGATGGCCCGGGCGGTGCTAATGACGGCTCGGCGGTATTCGCCCCGAACGCGACTTTAAGCAATAGCGATACCGATACCACCGCTGATGTGCCCTGGCATGGCAAATTTGATGGGGCTTTCGCGCCTTATAATAATGACCAACATCCTTTCCTCACCTGGAATATCTATCGCATCAGTACCGACGGACAAATTGAACACATCGCGCGTTCAGGCGTTAAGCACGCATTTTTAACGATTAATGACAATTGCGCGGTGGATTGCGGCGATAACCATATTCTTGGTCGCCGCTGCGGCGATGTGTACAGTTCCGGGAATAACGATAGCTCTACTGCCCTTGGCCCACGCAGTGAAATTGTCCCGGCGTTAGGGATTTGGGCGCGCTGTGGTTCGATCTATGACGCTAATTGCGATGGTGTAAACGACAATCCAAGTCTGGCCAACACGGATAATCGGTTGTTAGTGCCCGAATCAAAAATTACCGACACCAGCAACTACCGCTATTATTATGAGGGCTGGTACGTCGTGCGTGACGACGTCAATATCTATAACACCATGGGCTCAAAAGAATTCACCCCAGCCTATTCCGGGGGGCTTTGGCGCGCCAATAACGAGCAAAGCTTTGTGTCCGGTGCGGTCATTGACCGCTGGGTCAATCCGGCGAATCCGGGTGCTGGCAATATGAGTACCGAAGTGGTGTTGCTCGATGGCCGCTTAAAAGTTGCCGTTCGCACCAAACTGCTTGGTAATGGTCACACGCGTTACGACTACGCGGTGATGAACCTAGACTACGTTTCCGCGCAGCTGGAAACCTTAAGCCCAGTCAATATCCGCATGCTAGGCCGTGCGGGCATCAGTGGCTTTTCAGTACCCGCTGCACAAGCAACGGTCAGTAACATTAGCGTGGTGGATGGCTCAGCCAGCATTGCCGACTGGACTTTCACCAACGGCAGCAACATTGTTTTCACCACGCCAAGCCAAGCTGCCGAAATTGGCTGGTCGAGTTTATATAGCTTCTCGTTTGAAGCGAACACAACCCCGGTTTCAGGGAAGGTTGCACTGAAAGGTCGTGGCCTAGTAAATGATGTGCTGGTGGATTTGCTCGTTCCAGCCGCAGCGAGCGTTCCAGGCGAATTCTTTAACGGCTTTGAATGACGCAAGTCTGACGCAAGCCAACTGCCGTTTAGAGTGCTCTTCCATGCTGCGCCGTTCAGTTAAGCGGCCATCCAAGCATCATCCCCGCATGCGGGGATGATTGTTTTTGGGCCTGACTGTTTTTTTTGGGCCTGACTGTTTTTTTGAGCCAGATTGTTTATGGGCCAGCCATGCACCATATAAGGCTGCGCAAAATTCAATTTCAAGGCACTATCGCCGAACCAAGGATCATTCCCCTCCGCAACAAGTTGCGCTGTTTTCTGCTGCCGTGCGACGCCTAAAATTTTGGAACACGAGCTATTTTTATGAGTGCTATTGAATTTGAAAAGCAGCTGCAACAGCGTATCGGCCAAGTCGTCTTTGGTGCAGATGCGCTAGTGCGTAACTTAAGTGTGGCGCTGATTGCAGGAGGCCATGTGCTGCTTGAAGGCGTGCCGGGCGTTGGTAAAACGCTGCTGGCAAAAACTCTGGCGCAAGCTTTGGGCGGGCATTTCCGCCGAGTGCAGTGTACGGCGGACTTAATGCCGTCGGATATCACCGGAATTCACGTCTATCGGCAAAATAAAGGCGAGTTTGAACTGATTCCAGGGCCGATTTTTGGCAACGTGGTTTTGGTGGATGAAATCAACCGCACCGGACCAAAAACCCAGTCCGCACTCTTGGAAGCGATGGAAGAGCGGCAAGTCAGTATTGACCGCAAGCGCTACAGTTTACCGGACGATTTTTTCCTAATCGCTTCGCAAAATCCGCACGAATTCGAGGGGACTTATCCGCTGCCGGAATCGCAGCTTGATCGGTTTTTAATGAAATTAGAAGTGCTCTATCCGACTGCTAATGTCGAAGCGCAGATTTTGCGCACCTATGACCAGCCGGGCGGTGGTCACGGTGGCGTTGCATTTGCGCCGCTGGAACCGGGCGCTTTAGCCGCCGCGCGGGCGAGCGTAAAAGCGATACAAGTTTCCGAAGCGGTGTATGACTACGCCGTACGGCTCGCCCGTGCTAGCCGCGAAGATGGGCGGGTGGCGTTAGGCCTGTCCACGCGCGGCTCTTTGGCGCTCATGCGCTGCGCGCGCGTGCTGGCGGCGCTCAACGCGCGTGCGTTTGTCCTGCCAGATGATCTAAAAGCGCTATTGGCGCAGGTATTAGGGCACCGCTTGGTACTTAAACCCGAAGCGAGCCTAGACGGTGCAAGCTCGGATCAGGTTGTGGCGGACTTGCTCAACCAAGTGCCAGCGCCCCGGGATGCGGCTTGACTGGGTTAAGTTTGGTTGGGCTGAGCTTGATTAAGTCACACGCATGAGCCTAACTCAGCGATTTTTATGGCTTGCCGCACTGGTGGCGCTTGCAGCATCAGTAGGCATTTGGGTCGGCGGGGCGCTGGCGCAAGCGTGGTTAATTCCAGCGCTTTTGCTGGTGGCACTTTTGTTGGCGGAACAAATGCTGACGCGCGCCTATCGCATTACGCTTGAGCGCCAAGTTCCCGGCAGCGTTGAGTTGGGACGTGATTTGAATATGGCGTACCGTTTGAGCGCTGTCCCGGCACGCGCGCTCCAGCTTGATTTGGCTGAAGCCATGCCGGAAGCGCTGAGCGGGCAAGATTGGCAGCAAGATTACTCACTAAAACCTGCACAAACTCTGGAATTTAACGTGCACCGCCAGACCTTAGAGCTGGGAAACTTGCGTTTTGATACCGTCAAAGCCCGGGTACTAGGCGTGTTTGGGCTAGCGTGGTGGCCGTGCACACTCGTCGCACCTGCACAAGTGCGGGTGCTGCCGCAAAGTTTGACGCAGGCCGAGCGGCGGCAATTTACCCGCGAGTACGGTGAAAGCTCGCAGCGCAAAAGTGGTCAAGGTTTGGAATTATTGACCTTGCGCGACTATCAGCCCGGCGATGCGCCGCGCTCGATTGATTGGAAAGCCAGCGCCCGAACGCTGGCAAATTCGGCGGTAGGTACGGCGGATACCGACTCATTAAAAGTGCGGGTGATGAGTCAAGATCAAAACTTGGAGCTGACCATTCTGCTGGATGTTGGTCGGCGCAGCCGGTTGGCAGTGGGAAATATGCGCAAATTCGACCACGCGATCAATATTGCCTCGCGCCTTGCTCAAGCCAGTTTGTCGGCGGGCGACACGCTGCATTTTATTGCCTACGCGGATCAGCCGGTCGCACAGCTCTATAACCTGCGCGGCAGCAGCGGTATTCGACGTTTGCATCAGGTTTTGAGTCATTTAGCGCATCAGCCAGAAGAATCAGACCCTATCAAGGCCGCCGGGATGGTGCTGCGACGCTTGCCCAGGCGCACATTGTTGGTTTGCTTGAGCGATACCGACAGCCCGCCCGCGTTAGAAAAACTGCTGCGCGCGCTCGCACTTTTGGGGCGCAAGCATTTGCCGATGGTGGCGTGTTTGCAGGATCCAGAACTGGCGGCAATTGCAGCGCAGCCACGTCTTGCGGGGGTGGCTCCTTGGCGTGCGCCAGCGCAATTGCTGGCCGCTCATGAACTGATTGCACAAGAACGCAGCGCCCGGGATCGTTTGAGCGCGCAGGGTGCAGTTGTGGTTAGCGCGATGCCCGAACGCATTGATGCGGCCATTTTAGGTGCGTATGTAGGCTTACGAAAAAGGCGAGCGGTATGAACCCGGTTATTCAGATCGTTAACCCAACTAAAAATCGTCAAGAGCAAATTGCGCTTTTCCTAGCGGCCCTGTGTTTTTTCTGTGTGCTGGCAAGCTATTACGTGGTGCGGCCAATTCGCGAGCAATTTGCGAGTGCGGCCGGTGGCTCGCAGGCGTTACCGCTGCTGTACAGCATGGTGTTTGTGACCATGTTGGCGCTGACACCGATTTATGGTGCGCTGGTTTCGCGTTTTTCCAGACGCGTGTTTGTGCCGCTGATTTATGCGTTTTTTGTGCTGTGTCTGCTCGGCATGGGGCCGTTTTTTCGGATCAGCACTGATCTTGCTGTGAATGCTAAAGTTTTTTACGTCTGGGTCAGTATTTTCAACCTGTTTGTGGTGAGTATTTTTTGGAGCTGTATGGCGGATGTGTTCGACGCCGAGCAGTCCAAGCGGCTTTATGGATTTATTGCTTTAGGCGGAACTTCTGGGGCTATTGTCGGGCCGCTGCTGGCGAAAGAGCTGGTACTTGCGATAGGTTTGAATGGTTTGTACTTAGTCGCCTCTTTGTTCTTATTTGTCGCCTTGGGCTGTTTGCTGGCGCTATTTGCACGCGCGCCCAGCTCAAAAGCGCATGAAATATCGAATGAGCCGCTGGGCGGCGGCATTTGGGAAGGCGCATTGACCACATTTCAGAACCCACTAATGCGACGTATGGCGCTGTTGCTGCTGTGCTCAGACGGCGTCGCCACCATTTTATATTCCAACTTAAGTGACTACGCCAAGACCGCATTTACCGACCCGGCGTTAAAAACCGAATTCTTCGCCACTGTCGATCTTTGGACTAATGGCACTCAAATTGTGCTGCAAGCGCTCGTCGTGCGGTTTTTGCTGGCGAAAGTAGGTGCCGGGCGGACGATGGCTTGGCCGAATATTTTTAACGCGATGTTTCTGATCGCGATTGCGATGTATGCCGACGCTACCTTGATTGCGGCGGCACTCGTCATTACCCGAGGTGGCGGCTATGGCTTAGTGAATCCGGCGCGGGAAAGTATGTTTACTAGAGTCAGCCGCGATGTACGCTTTAAAGCCAAGGCGTTTATAGATACCGCAGTTTGGCGTGGTGGCGATTTGATCATGGTCAGCATGGTTGCAGTATTGGTGCAAGCGGGCGCGGGTGTGGGCATCTTTGGGGTAATCGCAGCGGGTTTTGCTTTGCTGGCAGTCGCGTTAAGCTGGAATGTTGAACAACTGTTACCGGAGCACAATTCAAACCACAAAACTTGAGGGAATGCCTTAGATGGCATTCGTTGGGATGCCTTTTCCGGGTAGCATCGGCCTTAAGTCTTCGGCAGGAATTTGTATGCGTCTCAACAATGCTTTGAAAAACGTGCTGGCGCTCGTAGCGCTACTGGCTGCCAGTTCGGCGCAAGCGTTTGTCTGCACTTGGATAGGCGCAAATAGCAACGGTTGGAACGATAATGCCAATTGGAGCTGCACCGGCACGGGCGGCACCCCCAACAACGGTGATGACTTGGTTTTTCCGGCATCGGCTCTGAACAAAGTCCATACGCACAACCGCTCGCTGCTGACGCTCGTCAATTCGATCACGATCAACGGATGCGGCTACAATATCACCGGCGCTCTGGCGCTTAGCATAGTTTCGAACAATCCAATCTCGGTAACTTGTGACACTTTAGGTGCAAGCAACGCGATTGATATTCAAAACCTAGTCTTCACCAGCCCACCGCCTATTCGAATTCAACAGCAAACGGGGTTAGTTGCCCCTGGCAATGTGACTTTTAATTTAGGATTGACCAACGCCGTGCGATGGAGCGGTAAGCTAGATTTTGTCCAAACGCAGCCCGGCATGACGCAACCCATTATTCGCGTCAAACTTAATGAATTCAGCCCTTCGACGTCGAACCAAATTACTGTCAATGGCGGGCGCGTGGTATTCCCTTCGGCCAACAGTTACTCCGGTTTGACGACTGTTGTGTCCGGCGAACTGGAGGTATTGCATGCCATCGGCCTAGGCCTATCGGACTCCGCTGCCAGTGGCACGATCGTGCGTTCGAACGGCACACTAATCAAAGGCCCCATCAGTATTAACGGTGAATTTCTCACCTTAGACGACAATTTAAATGCCCCTGGAGTACCAAACCCACTGCTGTTTGCGACTGGCGCAGGCAATTGGAGCGGTCAAGTGACCCTGAGCGGCCCTGTTAATGGCAGCCTACAGCCTGCAGGTGGCTTTGCCAGCAACGCCAGCGTTAGCTGGATCGTTTCTGGCGTCATTGCGGGTGCTGCTGACATTGAAATTGCCGCAAAAGGCGCAGGCTCCTCTTTGGAGCTTACGGGCACAAACAACTATACCGGCACCACTCGAATTTTAAATTTCGGTCGCCTTACCGTACGCACACCAGCCGAGCGAATCCCTAACACCTCAGTTGTCGACATTGCCGCTGGCGGCGTATTTGAGTTTTTGCCCCTAGGAGGTAGTGTCACAGAAACCATTGGCGGGCTAAGCGGGCTGGGTGATGTCTATTTCGGTGGTTCAGCAACGACGCCATTGCTTGCGATCAATGTTGCGAATGGCCAAAGCTATGACTTTGGCGGCACCATCACCGATCAAAGCACCAGCATTCCGGTTGAAATTAACGGTCCTGGCCGGCAAATCATCAGCGGCAACGTGACTTCAGCAGCGCCATTTACCTTACGCAACAGCACCATTTTTGACGTGCGCGGCGCGCTTTTTCCGATCGTTAAATTAGGTGATAGCGCGATATTGCAAACGGGCAGCCTAGGCAAAGTATTGGGCGTACAGCCGTTTGCCGGGGTAATCACTGCTGCGCGGGTTCGTCCGGGGGGCATGGGTAGTTTTGGCATCTTAGAAATTAGCGGCAGCTCGGTTTTGCTGCATCCGAATATAACGCTGGAATTCGACATGGCGGGCAACGTCCCCGGTGTTAACCAGGATAAGATCAAAGCAGCAGCTAGCGGCTTAACGGTTGATATAAACAGTGCCAAATTGATGGTGAATATCACTACCGATTTGAGTCCAGGCCAAAGCGCTGGATTCTTAGAAGCTGACACGATAAACGGCCCGTTTACCGGTTATCCCGAAGGCTCGCTCTATCCAAGCGGCCCGGCACCTGTTAAATATGTAGTCAGCTATCTAGGCGGCAAATTCACGCTGACCCGCCCGAGCGCGATTACGCTATCCACGGGCGCACTGTCCGGCACTATTGGTCAAGCCTTCAGCGCACCCGCATTAGCGCCCGCAGGCGGCGTTACACCCTACACCATTTCGATCTTGAGTGGCCCAGGGTGGTTGACGGGTACTCAGGTCGGCAATACCTTGCCGCTGTCTGGCACCGTGGCAGCACCGGTCGGCGCGCAAAACTTCACCATCACTGTAAGCGACAGCGCCGGTCAATCCGCTAATTTCCCACTCTCCATTACAGTCAGTGGCGGCGCACCGGGTGACTATTCCTGGACCGGCTCAGTTGACTCAGCTTGGTCTACGCCGATGAATTGGACACCTAGTGGCCCACCGACTACAGCTTCCATTGTGCGTTTTCCAAGCGGCCCGTCGAATAAAGTTATTAACAACGTGCCAAGAATAAGCTTAGATTACCTCCAGATTACTGACGGCTATACCCTAGCTGGGCCGGGCTTAATGACCTTGAAAAATGGCAATCCCATTCGCTTTATGGGTTCATCAAACAGCCCGGCTCGGCTGTTAGTGCCAATGCTGCTCAGCGCACCAACGGCGGTGGTGACGGCCACGGCGGTGGATCCCGTGATTGCCTCTTTGACGCTAGGCTCTGGCCTGGGAACGCTGGATTTTGCCGGCAATATTCGCTTTGAGCTAGCGAACAGCTTGGCCGCTGAGCTGGGTACAGGATATGTCCTGCTCGAACCGTTTTTAAAAGACACGACTGCATCCGCTGGCACTGTCACCTATCAGCGCATGACCGGCGGCAGTGCGCATCGCGTTCGCCTTGCGAATAACACCAACTATTCCGGCGATACCATTCTTAACGGGCCATATTTGCAGGTTGATACGCAAGATTTGACGGCACCTTTTGGCAATTCCGGCGGCATTACTCAAACCATTGTTAATGGCGCTGTGGTTGCGATGAGCTCCTCAGGTGCCAATTACACCATCCCCAATGAACGCTTGACGCTAAACATTTTCCAGTCCTTTGCTTCGGTGTTGGCAAGCTTTGCCCCTGCCGCGTCGATTGAACAAAGTTGGATGGGTGAAATCGTGGTGCCGGCATTTGCCACTATTCAATCGGTTGGCGGCGTGTTGCGCTTAAGCAGTGCTATTTCGGGCGGCGGTTCGGTCGATTTTGGGGGTAATAAAACGATCATTTTGGACGCTGCTTGCAGTGTCGGCGATATCAAAATTAAACCTGGAGCCACGCTGCTGCTTGCGAACGGTGAACTGATTCCAAATAACTCCATCGTCGCTCTTGAGGGCAATGCGATACTGGATTTGGGTGGTAATCAGGAAACTATTGGTGCACTGTCCGGCGCTGACCCGCTAAGTTCAGTGAATGTTGCTGGTAACTCGACAACGGTAGGGCGCTTAATCACAATGGGCAACGCTACATTTGCCGGTGTGATTTTTGGCTCGCCATTCGCCCCAGGAATTGACCCTCGCGTTAATAACCCTCAACCATTACTGCCGCCCGCTAATTTAGGTGGCAGCATACGCGTCGCAAGCGGGACGCAAATTTTAACCGGCAATAGCACGTTTACGGAGCCTGCAGAAGTGGTTGGCGGCACTTTAGAGCTGCGCGGCAGCCTGCGTGATGTCGTGATTAATGGTGGTGTTTTCCGCGCCTCTGCTTTGGGCAGTGTGGCTGTCAATAGCCTAGCAACGGCAAATAGCGGCTCAACCGGAACCCTGGCGCTACGAACGAGATTGAATGTTGCGACTACTGCACTCATTAATGCACCGATTATCATTGATTCACAAGTTGACGCTGACACCCCAGGAAAGCTATCGGTCGTTGGCAACGTCAATATTTCAGGTGCCTCGCTGATACTCACACCGACCGGCACGCCCGGCCTTGGGTACGATCTGATCAATATTACCGGGATGGGGCTAGTCACTGGCACGTTCAATGGCTTAGCCAATAACGTAATCATCATGAGCGGAGGTTTTAGTTTTCGCATCAACTACAGTGCCAAAAAGGTAACGATTACCCGCATTTTGCCGCCTCCGCCCGATGTTGTGGTCAACACCACCCTTGATCCAGGCGATTCCAGCAACTGTTCCTTACGCAAGGCATTAGAAGCCGTAGCCCTGAACGGTTCCATTCCGAGCAATTCCAACTGCACTGCTGGCGCTTCAGGATCAAGAATAACTTTTGATCCGGCCGTATTTGCCGTTCCACAAACGATCACTCTGGCTGGGACAGCGTTAGCCGTCCAGCGTTCTGTCATCATTGATGGGCCAGGCGCACGCTTGCTAACCATTAGTGCGCTAAGTAATTCACGCGTCTTCTTTATTGACGATGGGCAGCAATCGAACTACGCAAATGTTGCTATTTATGGCCTAAATTTAGTCAATGGCCGCGCCCAGGGCATCAATGCGTATGGCGGGGCAATTGCTTCACAAGAGCATTTGATGCTGGGTGGTGTGCGCATTGCAAATAGCTCAGTCACGTTCATTGACGCTATGCCTGGGTTGGCAAACGGTGGCGCAGTGGCTATGGGGATGGGGGCAAATCTCACCGTGGATGACTCCCTGTTTGAATCCAACCAAGCGAGTACGGCGACGATGGACGCGTTTGCTAAAGGCGGCGCAATTTATATGGAGGGCGGCAATCTTGCACTGTCAAACTCGACGCTGACCAACAATACGGCGTCCGTTACCGGCACCGCATCTGGCCCTACCGCCCCAGCCGCAATAGGGGGCGCTATTTATCTTGCATCTGGTAGCACTGGCCAAATTGGCTCCAGCACCCTAGTCAATAACCGCACCAGTGCGGTCAATGCGTCGATAAATACCGGCGAATTTGAATCTAGGGGCGGCGGCATTGCAGTGATTAGCAGCACGATAGCGGTCGCAAATTCGGTGTTGAGCAATCTAACCCTTAATCCCGGCTCCGCTCGAACCAATTCCCCAGATATTTTTAACGCGGGTGTAGCGATGGTTGACTACAGCTATATCGCCTCGCCCGTGCCGCTAGTGACGGTTACCAACGCGGTAATCGGCGCGCCATTGCTGGCCGCTTTAGCCAACAACGGCGGTGCAACGGACACCATCGCCTTTAGCTCGGGTTCGTCACTGCGGGATGCGGGCAACCCAACCGCACCTGGCTTACCGTTCGATCAACGTGGCCCCGGTTTTCCGCGCGTTTTTGGGCCGCGTGTGGATGTCGGTGCGTTCGAGCTACAAATGGGGGCATTGCCAACTTTAAGCGTCAATGATGTCAGCATCAGCGGCGACAATGCTGCCAACCCGAGTTTAAACTTCCTAGTTACTTTGAGTGCCCCAAGCGCTAGCGACGTCAGCTTTATCGTCAATACCTCGACCTCCGACGCTGAAGCCAGTGATTACACTGCCATTTCGAACCAATCGGTCACCATCCCGGCCGGCATGACCACGGCGACGGTATCGGTGCTGGTAACGCCAGACAGCATTGTTGAACCCATTGAGACAATCCATTTGATGCTTTCTGCACCAGTAGGAGCCACCATTAGTACCGCCAAAGGCATGGGCACGATCCTCAATGACGACAAAGCTGTCATTAGCGTCTCAAGCGTTAGCAGTGCGCTGGAATCGTTGAATGCAACGATTACGATCAGCACCTCAAACGCAATCGAAGGCCTTGCTTCAGTTAGCTATGCAGCGGTAACGGGAACCAATCCAGATCCATTCCAAAATGCGACGAGCGACGTTGATTTCGCCGTTACGCCTGGAACGGCGATGCTGGCCAGCGGCAGCGTCACTCAGGTCATTAGGGTCATAGAAGACAGTTTGGTCGAAGCGCCCGAACAATTCCGTGTGAACTTAACCAGTGTAAGCCCGCCGAGCGGCATTAGCGCGTCAGATATTAGCCTAGCGCCTACAGCCAGCACGCATGTGCACACGATACTCAATAACGACATGACCAATCTGAGCACTACGGCAGCCAGCGTCATTGAAGGCAATTCGGGAACTGCGCAGTTGATTTTTACCGTAACCCTCTCCGTGCCTGCTGCCGCACCGGTGCAGGCGTTGCTTAGCACGGCTAATTTCGGTACTAATCCAGCGGATGCCGCCGACTATTCTTCGCTCACAAATTTGGTGGTGAACTTCAACCCCGGCGTCACTTCGACAACCGTTTCAATTGAAGTCGTCAGCGATGATATTGTGGAGGCCAACGAAACCCTGCGGGTGCTGCTGAGCGATCCAGCGCTGCCGATTGCGACGATCACCACGCCTGCCGTGACCGGCACGATTACCAATGACGACAGCGCCACGCTAAGCATTAGCTCAGCCAGCCTCATCGAAGGTAATTCCGGCACGACGCCAATGAATTTCCTGCTGAATTTATCGCAGCCTGTGCAGGGAGGTGTTAGCGTCAGTTTCACGCCCACCAATGGCACTGCGACAGCACCGAGCGACTTTATCGCCACGCCAAGCACGGTGAACTTCCCCAACTTAAGCCTGAATGCTGGGCGCAGCGTGAGTATCGTAGGCGACACGGTATTTGAGCCAGATGAGACGTTTTCAGTCGTGCTGGGCGCATTAACCCTGCCGCCCGGAGTCAGTGCCGTTACGCTTAGCCCAACCAGCGGCATTGGCACCATTATTAATGATGATGTCGGGATCACCACCACGGTATTGAGCACGCCTTTATTGACCGCCGCGTTTGCGCCCGGAATCACTTATCCAGTGTCGGTTACAGTCAGTGCATCAAGTCGCCCAAGCGGCAGCGTCGTGGTCAGCGCGACTCGACAAGGCTTACCAGCGATAGCACCAATTAGCTGCGCACTCAACCTTGGCAATGGCGTCAATCCAAACGAGCTCACCGGCAGCTGCAATTTAAGCCCGACCAGCCCAGGTGTTTGGGCAACCTCGGTGAGCTTTACCGGCACCGGTGGTTTTAACAACTCCAGCGCCAGCGCTAATGCCGTATTCACTGCCACATTGGCACCCTTCACCTTTGCGCAGTCGCTCAATCCCACTGTGGTCGGCCAAGCCTTCAGCGTCACCGTTAGCGCAAGCGCAGCATTCGGCGGCCCTACCCCGACCGGCTTAATACAAGTCACGCAGTTTCCCGGCGGCATCGCGGCATCAGCCGCAATGGCATCAGGCAGCGCCATGGTTAATTTATTCTCGCGCAGCCCAGTCGTTAAGGGCTTGCTGATTGCCTACACCGATAGCACTGGCGTCTATTCTGCGCAGGAGCAATTTATCGAGCACATCACCAACCCGGCGCCTACCGGCATGTCGGCAAGCTTGAGTGCCGCGCAAGGGGGGGCAAATCAGCCGGTCGTGGTCACTTATACGCTAGGCGTCATTGCACCTGGGGCAGTTCCGCCCGGCTTGTCTGGACCTACTGGACAGGTGCAGGTCAGTGATGGCGTTACTAGCGCAAATTGTGCCTTGGTGATCCCAACCGGCAGCTGCAGCCTAAGCCCAAGCACGCTCGGCGTGCGCCAAATTACCGCCCGATATTTATCGGACGCCTCTTACTTAGGGAGCACCTCTCCACCCCTGCCCTACACTGTGCAGCAAGGTACCGGCAGCGTTGATTTGATAGTCAGTATAGGCAACGGTGTGCGCGTCATCAATGGCTCGCAAGTGATCTACACCATTATCGTGCAAAACCTTGGCAACACCACGGTGGGTGCAGCAAGCATCACCAACGCCCTGCCTGCGGGTGCAATATCGCAAAGCTTTACCTGCATCGCCGCTGCGGGCAGCAGCTGTGGCGCGGCCTCAGGCTCTGGCCCCATTGCGCAAACGATTGACGTTGCCTCTTCAGGCTCAGTGGCCTATCGCGTGGTGGTGGAGCTAGCGCCTGGTGAAGGGTCGGTGTCGAATACCGTAACCGTTACGACTCCGGCCGGCATTGTCGATGCCAACCCGGCGAATAACACCGCCTCGGACATTGACCCGCGCGGCATTTTTGGTACTGGCTTTGAGGATGAGATCGAATAGACACCCATCTGCGCAAATTTGCTTCGCCCAAACTTCTGTGCCTACTGTTAACGATTTTTTCGTTAGCAGTCAGCCCAGTCGCCGTCAGCCAAGCTTCCGACGTAGCACTGACCACGGAACCCTTGCCGCTTGAAATCAAATTCGGGCGCGCAAGCTCGGTGCAGTTTCAAGTGCGGATTTTTGGGCTATTCAAAAAACTGGGCAGCTTTACCGACATGCAGGGTGCATTGTTTGTGCAAAAAAATACGATCCAGGTTAATGCCCGGATAAAAACTGCTAATACAACGATGCAGTCTAGTTCAGACGCTGCGTTGTTAAAAAGTCAGCCCTATTTTGATGCCGCACATTTTCCCGAAATTTTATTTCAGTCAATCAGTTTTCCAGTTGCAACCTTAAGCAACGGTGGTCAAATTAGCGGCAAGCTGACCATAAGAGGCATCACCCAACAGCAAAATTTTAAGCTGACCGCAAAGCCCTGCCGCAAAGAATTTATGCAACAACCGTGGCGCTGTAGCTTTAATGTTGCTGGCACTTTGAAGCGCTCTGAGTTTGGCATGAAAGCCCGGCGCGGCATTGTGAGTGACGAAGTTGAGCTAACGTTGAGCATTGATGCAAACGAAGAGCATTAGCTACAAAAAGCCCCGCCTTAAACTCAAAACCTAAAAATCTGGCAAGCTCCAAGCCTCCAAATTCTTTGAGCTTCCCTTCATGTTGATTGCTTTACTTGCCGCCGGGACATTTGCGCTTTCGCCGACTTTAGACTCCAGCAAAGATTTGCGCACCCCGGCTGAGCGCTCGAATTACACGCAAACCCCGCGCTATGCGGAGACCTTCGAGTATTTCAGCAAGCTCGATGCAATGAGCGATCAAGCTAAATTGATCGAATTCGGCACCAGCCCGCAGGGGCGCAAGCAATTTGCGTTTGTGATCGCAAGTGGCGGTGAATTCACGCCCAGCGCCGCGAAAGCATCTGGCAAACCAGTGCTGCTGATTCAGGCCTGCATCCATGCGGGCGAAAATGAGGGTAAAGATGCGCTCATGGCGTTGAGCCGTGAGTGGTTGCTGGAGCAAAAGCAAAAGGCCCAGCTTAACGGCGTAATTTTACTGTTAATCCCGATTTTCAATGTCGACGGTCACGAGCGTTTTAGCGCTTTTGGCCGCATCAATCAGAATGGCCCAAACGAGATGGGCTGGCGTGCAACTGCGCAAAACTATAATTTAAATCGCGATTTCATCAAGGCCGAATCCCCAGAAATGCGCGCGTGGCTCAAGCAATGGAACGCTTGGAACCCAAGCCTGTTGGTGGATATGCACAATACCGATGGCTCGGATTATCAATATCAGCTGACCTATCATTTTGAAACCAGCAGCGCCGTGCATCCAGCAATTGCCGCGTGGCAGACACAAACCTGGACTAAAGCGGTGGTGCCCAATACCGAAAAGCACGGCTTTTTGCTGGCACCTTATGTCGATCTAAAAGTACCGGACGATATTAAAGCCGGCATCACCAACAACTATTCACCACCACGCTATTCCTCCGGCTTCGGCGTTGCCATGAATCGCCCTTCATTGCTGCTTGAAACGCACATGATGAAAGACTTCAAAACCCGCGTTGAAGTCAATGAAGCCTTTGTGCGCGAAATCATTGCCAGCGTTGGCGGCAATCCAAAAGCGCTGCTGGCGGCAGTGCGTCAGGCAGATCAGGACAGCGTCGAAAAATCCGTGGGCAGTGAGTTGGCGCTGGATTTCAAAGTCACCGAAGTCCCGACCGATTTTGCCTTTAAAGGCTATGCCTACAGCAAAACCCGCAGCGATGTAAGCGGCGGCCTGTGGACGCGCTACGATCAGAACAAACCAGAAACGTGGACAGTGCCTTACTTTAAAGCGCTTGAACCGACGTTAAAGATCACGCTGCCCTCGGCGTATTTAATTCCTGTGCAGATGCGAAGCACGATTCACCTGTTAGCACGCCACGGTGTGCAGATGCAAAAAATCAGCACCGCGCAAACGCTCAAGGCGGCCAGCACGTATCGTTTTAGCGACGTGATTTATGCGCCGCAACCCTTTGAAGGGCGCGTGCGTATCGCAAGCTTGGCGGCACGCCCGGTCAATGAAGACTTAGAATTTCCGGCAGGGAGTGTTTTGGTGCGTGTGAATCAGGCGCGTGCGCATTTGATTGCGAACTTACTGGAACCATTGGCACCCGATTCGCTGGTTCGCATTGGCCTAGGCGATGGTTTTATGGCGCGCACGGAATACGCTGAACCGCGTGTTTTGGAAGCAAAGGCTCGCGAAATGTTAGGCCGCGATGCCAAATTGCAGGCTGAATTTGATGCCAAGCTGGCCGATCCTGTGTTCGCAGGCTCAGCCAATGCGCGCCTAAATTTCTTTTACGAGCGCACGCCGTATTTTGACCAAAATTATCTGCGCTACCCAATAGCGCGGCTAGATGCGGCGGCATTATCGGCGTTAGCGGCGACAAAATAGCTCGGGCAAAATACCAAGATGCCCGCTATGCTCACCCGGCTCATTAAACCTAGATTTTTATGACCATAGCCATCAATAAAGTTTCTGGCCAAGAGGAATTTTTCGGCCACCCGAAAGGGCTCTATGTTTGTTTTTTTACCGAAATGTGGGAGCGCTTTTCCTTCTACGGCATGAAGGCACTGCTGTTTTTGTATTTGACCAAACACCATTTATTTGGTGACAAACCGAGCTTGGACGTGATTGGTGCCTATGGCGCGCTGGTTTATTGCGTGCCAGTGATTGGTGGCTTGCTTGCGGATCGCTACTTAGGCATGCGCAAAGCGGTCATTTTTGGCGCGATTTTGCTTTGCCTAGGCCATGCCGGTATGGCTATTGAAGGCACCCAAGCGGTGCGTGTTGGCGGTGTGTTGACGCAAGACAAGTCCGCATTGGGCGCGTTTTATCTGAGTTTGGCCTTCATTATTATGGGTGTTGGCTTTTTGAAGCCAAATATTTCTACGATTGTTGGCAAGCTGTATCGCGAAGACGATCCGCGCCGTGATTCTGGCTTTAGTCTGTTTTATGCCGGCATCAATTTAGGTGCGCTGTTCGCGTCCATTGTTTGTGGCTACATGGGTGAAACACTGGGCTGGCGCTTTGGTTTTGGCGCGGCGGGTGTGGGCATGCTGTTGGGTTTAGGCATGTTTATCTGGGGGCAAAAGTATTTGCATGGGCACGCAGAGTCTATGTTTCCAGAGCGCTTGCGCGAACGTATCTATGGGCTGCCGCGCGAACTTTGGATTTATATTTGCGCGGTATTGGGCATAATTCCGGTCGCCTTTTTAATGTCAGCGGCTGCCAGCGGTATGGGCGCCCTGCACTTTTTCGGTTTTGAGTTGGCTTTGGACACGATGCTATTGGGTTCAGTCTCGATTGCTGTCGGCGGCTGGTTCGTTTGGTTTGTCGCCTCCCAATGCACGCCGGTACAGCGCAGCCAAATGTTGAGCCTAATCACGCTGATCCTGCTGTGCTTGATCTTTTTTACCCTGTATGAGCAAACCTATGGCTCGTGGGTCGCCTTTACGGATCGCTTATTGACCAAAGACCTATTCCCCAGCATGACGCATGACAAAGTCGTGGTCAGCTTGGCTGGATTAAACGCCTGGCAGCAGCTCAAAGTGTTTTTTACGTTCGCCCCGATGTCGACCTATTCATTGCTGCTGGCACCCTTAAGCTTTGTGATCGCAGTCACTTTGAGCGAACGCACTCGCAATGTCTGGGCCGCACGCACCGTAGTGGTCATCGCTGGCTTGATACTGATGCTGTTTTTGGCGTATGACCTATTTACGCTCAAACAAACGGCAGGCTCACTTACCTTTTTGGGCGCGCTTTTTATTGTGCTGTTGGCACCGATTTTTACGGTGCTTTGGGGTTGGCTGCATCGTTTCAACGCCAACCCAAGCAAACCCATCAAAAGTGCACTGGGCTTAGTGTTCGCAGGCCTGTCGTTTATTCCGCTGATGCTTGCGGCAAGCCAAGCAGGCGCGAACGGTGGCGGTTTAGCCAGCGTTTGGTGGCTGGTATTGGCCTATTTTGTTTTAGAAATTGGCGAAATGTGCTTGTCCCCAGTTGGCTTAGCTGCCGTTACCCAGCTTTCAGTCGCGCGTGTGGTCAGTCTAATGATGGGCACTTGGTTCTTAGCTACTGCGTGGAGCGAAAAACTAGCGGTGCAGTTTGGGAAATTGGCCGCAATTGATGTACCGGAAGGGGAATCAATGAACTTGGTCGACGCCGCCGCGAAATATCATGATTTATTTGAAAAACTGCTGATTGTGGGGCTAATTACGGGAGTACTGGCGCTTGCAATTGCACCGCTCATCAAGCGCGGTATGCATGGGGTGAAATAGCGGGGTTTTCGGCCTGGACGGCTTAATTGGCGCAGATTAAAGATACTGCGCCAATAATTCCTGGCAAATCGCGTTCGTTTGATCGGCTTCGCAATGCTTATGAATCGCGCCGCAGGTAGCAGCTCCCATCGTATTGAACATTTTGAGAGCGTTTTCGGCAAACTCTTTTTCCTGCGGCGTTTTTGCTCGCTCTTTCCCCACCGCTTCCTCACTCGCTCGTGTGACTTGCACCATGCAGGCTTGATAGGCCTTTTCGACTTTATTTTGACAGCCTGAAAGCAGCGCCAGCGCGCTGAATAGGCCGATAATTTTTTGCTTGTGCGTCATATTCAAACACCCTATTCAAACTCACCCTATTCAAACTGAATTGAGTCCGCGTTTTAAGATTATTTCCAGAACAAATTTACTGCCAAAAAATGCTAGCGCCAACAGCGCCATACCTACTAACGTGGCGATTGCCGCTTGCCTGCCCCGCCAACCAAAGCGCCAATTGCCGAGCAAAAGTGTGCCGAAAACCAGCCACGCGGCAATCGTCAAAACTGTCTTATGCACCAAATGCTGGGCAAACCAATTGGATATAAATAAGACACCGCTCAGCAGGGTCAAAGTCAATAGTAAAAAACCCACCCAAATCAGCTGAAACAACTGCCGTTCCAAACGGCTGAGCGGCGGCAACCATGCGCCAAATTTGCGCCAAAACAGATTCCAAGCATTGGTATGAATGCCAGTGCGCTGCGGATTGCGCAAACGCCGTTCAACCACCAACAGCAGCAGCGCCTGTGCGCCCGCAAGCGAAAGCGCCGCGTACGCCAAAAGTGCCACGCTGGCGTGCAGCTGTATTTGCCAGCCCTCAAGCGTGCGCGCGCTACCGGCGATGAAAAGATGCAGTAAAATTGCCAGCATCGCGATCACAAAACTAAGCAGCGGCAAAAAACGCTCGCCCAAACGCAGCAATGTGGTGCTAGCCAGCAGCACCATCAGCGCGCTAACCCAACTTAAGCTGGCGTAGAAATTCACTGAGCCTGATAGCGCCAAACCCGCACACTGCAGGGCCGCTGCACACAGGCCAAGCAGCCAAAGCGGACGCCGTTCCGGCACCACATCGGCGTCTTTTAGCGCCGCATAGCCCGTTTTAGTGCCCGCGAACATCACCCAACAAAGGGCGGCGTAAGTCAAAATAGCCAAGATTGCGAATAAGGTTGTCATGGCAAAATGCTAACAAGAAATGCTGCGGGCGTTGCAGAAACTTGGTAGCTGAAATCTGGATATTAAGAAACAAGCTTAATAGCCCCCAAAAGTATGCGGTGAATGCCGTTTTCCGCCTTTGTGCCTTTGCTAGGCCTTTTAGGGGTGCTAGTCTGAGCCTTTAGTATGGAGATATCGACAATGCGCGCCCTATTAATGTGTTCCATAACCTTGCTCGCCAGCCAAGCCGGTGCCGCCGCTCAGTTCGAGCTCAGCCGCACGGAACTGCAAAATATGACGCAATTGTCAAAAGGTGCCACTGTGGATATTGCAGCGCTGCCGTTAAATAGCCAAAGTGCCGCGAAGGTGCGCCTAAAACGCATTGAAATCTATACACCCAGCGCCCGAATTTATCGGATGGATAGCACCGGCAAACATGAAATCGCGCGCAGTGATTGGGCTTGGTTTATTGCGGACGACTCCGTTCCCAACGCCCCGATGCTAAGCCTAGGCATTGCACCCGATGGTAGCCGTGCGCTGGGAACACTCATCGCCACCGATGGCACTTTTGATTTGCAAGGCGAAGCGAAATCGGGGGATTTAGCGCTCAAAGTTCGTGAAGCCAGCAGCCTGGCACCTGAGGGTAAGTCTTTAACAACCTCGTGCGGCGGCGCGTTGCCGGGCTCAGATTTAGATCCGCTCGGCGTGCCAATTAACCGCGCCATCGCTAGCCCCAGCAAATCCAGCGCCAGCCCCAATGCTGCCACCCGTCAAGCCGTCATTGCCGTCGATACGGATAACGAATTACTAAATCTAAAATTTGCTGACAACACCACCAACGCTACCAATTATTTAGCCGCCCTGTTCGCCGCGATGAATGTGATCTATGAGCGAGACGTTGATTTAACCCTAGTGCAAGGCACGACATTTTTACGCACCACGCCCGACCCTTTCAACAACACCGATACCAATGCGACCCAGGCGCAACTAATCGAATTCGGCAACTATTGGCAAACCAATCAAGCTGCCACGTCGCGCGTGTTCTCAATGCTGGTTTCTGGCAAGTCGAGCAGCGATTTCGGCTCCTCGGGCATTGCTTGGCTGTTGAATTCCGGCGTTTATTGCAGCCAGCGCAATGGCTCAGGCGGCGGCTACAGCATCAACCAAGTGTTCAAATTTGCCGGCAGCACCGCCAGTAACGATGTGCAAGTTGTAGCGCACGAATTGGGCCACAACTTTGGCCTTAACCACACGCATTGCACCTCACTCACCGGCACCCAACCCACGGGCACCAATACCATTGACCAATGCTTCACCGGCGAATCCAGTTTTGGCTGTTTTGCCGGGCCGCAAAGCTGCCCTGCCAACGCGTCTAGCCGCACCTTAATGAGCTATTGCCACCTAACCTCACCCGGCGGGGTCGCTTGCGGCAGCGTCACGCTGGCATTTCACCCCACGCAAATCACTACATTACAGACGCGTATCGCCGCTAATTTGCCCAGCTGTATTACCCCCGCTACGGCAAACGAAATCTTTTTTAAAAATGGTTTTGAGAATCCTTAAGTTGGCAAGCTTTAAATTAGCCCAAATTGATATTGGGTTTGTTGTCAGCCCCGTTGGGGCTGAGAGCAATGTCCTAATAACAAAGCCCTAATAACAAAGCGCGCCAAGATACTGGCGCGCTTTGAAATCAAGCTTAGGAAAAACTACTTTTCCGAAACTTCGTTTTCCGCCACCTCCCGCGTCTTCCAGAGCGAGTAAAAAACGCCGCCTGCAATCAGCGATACCGTCACCGTCAAGCTAAATAGCGCGGGAATCTTGCCGACAATACCAACCAAGAAAATTTTGGCACCGATAAAAACCAAAACCATTGCCAGCGCATATTTCAAATACTCGAAGCGGTGAATCATCGCGGCCAGCGCAAAATACAGGGCGCGCAAACCTAAAATTGCGAAGATATTACTGGTGTAAACAATAAACGGGTCGGTCGTAATTGCGAAAATGGCCGGGATCGAGTCGACTGCGAATACTAAATCGGCAAATTCTACGACCACCAGCGCTAGCAACAGCGGCGTAGCCCAAAGCACTGTTTTGCCCTTCTGCGGGTGTGGCTGGCGCACGGTAAACGCGTTGCCGTGCAAAGTGGGCGTTACGCGCATGATTTTACGTAAAAAGAGCACCGCCTTATTTTTAGCAAGATCCGGCTCTGAATCCGCAGACATCAGCATTTTGACACCGGTGAAAACTAAGAATATGCCAAATATATAAAGTATCCAGCTGAACTCGGAAACTAACGCTGCACCTAAACTAATCATAATGCCGCGCAAAACAAGCGCGCCTAAAATGCCCCAGAACAGCACCCGATGCTGGTATTCACGCGGCACCGCAAAATAGCTAAAGATCAGCGCGATAACAAACACATTGTCCATCGATAATGATTTTTCGATGATGTATCCGGTGAAATATTCCATGCCGCTTTGAGCCCCCAACTGCCACCAAAGCCATGCACCGAACAATACTGCCATACCGATATAGCCGACTGAGAGCTTTAAACTCTCGGATACGCCAATCTCATGGTCGGTTTTATTCAGTACGCCAAGGTCGAACGCAAGGAGCGCAACAACGACGGTTCCGAAGACTAGCCAAAGCCAGATTGCCTGGCCTAAAAAGGGTGTGTACAACAGGGCTTGCATAGATTCCATGAGCAGTAACTCCGATTAAGATGAAGGGCTATCCTAAAGTCTCACTACGATTCGGAAAAAGCAGATACTTAAAGACCGTTACTTCGGAAAAACCTCAGTATGGAATTTAATTATCGGCACCTCTACTATTTTTGGGTCGTCGCCAAAGCGGGTGGACTGAGCCGGGGTGCGGCGCGCCTGAATATGGCCGTGCAGACCGTCAGCGCGCAGGTGCGCCAGCTTGAACAATCGCTCGGCTATGCGCTGCTTAAACCCGTGGGGCGCGGAGTTGAGCTTACTGATGCGGGGCGCGCAACGATGCGCCAAGCCGAGCAGATCTTTCAGCTCGGCGAACAGCTACCGAGCGCGATCCACGACGCAGTGCGCACCCCAACCCTGCGCTTAAACGTCGGAATCTCAGATGGCTTGCCTAAGCTGGTGGTTCGACGGCTATTGCAGCCGATCATCCATGAGCCAACTTTACGTTTGCTGTGCTTGGAAGATCGCTTTGAGGAGCTGCTCGCCGGGCTGAGTCTGCATCGGCTGGACATTGTCTTGGCGGATCGGCCGGCACCCGCTAATCCGAACGTCAAGCTCTACACGCACTTTTTAGGCTCCTCGGCGTTCGCTTGGTATGCCAGCAAAGCGCTTGTTGAGCAGGCGAGCAAGGACTTTCCGCACTGTCTGGCAACTCTGCCGATTTTGCTGCCGACCGCACACAACGCGGTGCGCGCGCGCATTGATCAATGGTTTGAGCGCATCGCAATCAAACCGCGCGTCGTGGGCGAGTTCGAAGACAGCGCGCTGCTCAAGACCTTTGGCGCCAGCGGTATGGGCATTTTCCCGGCGGCCGAGTGGGTGCAGGAAGACTTAGAAGCTGCCTACCAAGTTCGCCGCGTGGGTTTGTGCGAAGGCGTGCAGGAAGATTTTTATGCGATCGGCGCGGAGAAAAAGGTGCTACATCCGCTAGTGCAGCGTATTTTAGCGACGGCGCACGGATAGACAAGCTAGCTTAAAGGCTTGCACTCGTAGCATTATCGACACTGATTTGAGCTAGGCTGGCGCGGGCAAGGTCGTGTTTGAATTGGTCGTTTTTTGGAGAACTTATGCGCGCCTGGATTTTCCGCTGGACTTACGCCGCACTCATCCTAGGTGTTTGCTGCATCCCGCCGCTTAACGCCGCACCTTTGCCATTAGCCAATGCTTCAAACAACGTTTCAGCGCCCTTGGGCGATGCGTATTTTGAAACCATTGGCGATAGCGAAGCCATTCCCGATAACAATGTGACCGCGATTGCCGAAGACGCCAGCGGCCTGATTTGGATTGGCACGCCTAGCGGTTTAATTCGCTATGACGGCTATCGTTTTCGCCGCTACACGCGCGACTCAAATGCGCCAAATTCGCTGAGCGGCGTGTTTATTCGCGCGCTCGCACTGGCCACAGACGGCAAACTGTGGGTTGGCACCGATGCCGATGGCGTATCGGTTTATGACCCGCAAACCGAGGCGTTTACACAATTTCGCCACCGCGACAATGATGCCAGCAGCCTGTCGCACAACACCGTGCGCGCGCTTGCGGCAACGTCGGATGGCGGCATGTGGGTCGGCACGCGCGCGGGGCTTAACCTGCAGCGCGCTGGACGCACAGATTTCCAGCAATTTCCACTGCGTTTGGGCACAGACACCCTTGATTTAGATGATCGTATTTTGTCACTTTTGCTGGACAAACGCCGTGAGCTTTGGGTAGGTTCCTGGAACGGCCTTAGCCGCTTGAGTCCAGGCCACAGCACTTTTGTGCGGGTGCAGGCGGCGGCTGGGCCAGCTGGGACAGATGAAAAAGCGGCAAAAATCTCCCTTAGTGGGGAGCTGATTATGAGCCTCTATGCATTGCGCGATGGCCGTATCGGCATTGGCACAAACCTGCAGGGCAGCATGATTTTGGATCCAAACAGTGATTCCCTATTGCGCATTCCCACCGGCGCGCCGGGAAGTGCCACTGCAACGGATGCCTTGGCGCTTGCCATGTTGCAGCCAAAGCCTAGTGAGCTTTGGTTAGGCAGTTTTGGCGGTATCGAAGTTATCAACACCGCACCGAGCTTGCCCGGTATGGGCGTGCCCACTGGTGCTGTGCTGCAGCAACTACGCCCAGACCCGTCCGTGCAGTCAAGTTTGGCGCATGCGCAAGTGCGCGCGATGATACAAGATCGTTCAGGCCACATATGGATCGGCGGCTACAGCGGCGGCCTGCAGCGCCATGACCCAAACAATGCGGCGATTCGCGTGCTGCACCATAGTCCACTGCGCCCAAACGGCTTGTCTAGCCCAAGTGTCGGCAGCATCTTAGAGTGCTCTAATGGTGAGCTTTGGCTGGGCCTGCGCGAAAACGGTATTGACATCCTTGAGCGCAGCAGCGGCCGTATGCGCAGCCTAAAGCCCGAAGCCGGAAACCCAGATGCTTTGGGCAATGGCATGGTGATTAGCCTTGCGGAAACCACCGACCACGCGGTGTGGGCCGGCACCCTGGCAGGCTTGTTCCGATTTGATCCCGTCACGCTTAAATTTCGCGGCTATGGCGAACGGGCTGGCGTGCGCGGCAGCACGATTCGACGATTGCTTGCTGGAAAAAATGGCGAGCTTTGGATTGGCACCAATACCGGTTTATTTCGTTGGACGCCGGACGATGTGATTAGCGCCATCAAGATGGCGGATGGCAATGATCTCAACGCCGATGTCAACGCGCTAGCGCTACAGATTGATGGCCGTCTTTGGGTGGGATCAACCGGTGGCCTACAAACCTTAGCCCCCGAGTCGAGCGGCCTAAAAACCGTGCAGGGGCAACTGAATGGCGGTGCGCTATCGGCAAAACCGAGCATCGTCGGCTTACTGGTTGACCGGCAAAATCGCGTTTGGGTGGATACCTCGGAAGGCTTAAATGTGCTCATGCAACTGCAGGAAAGTGGCGATAGCGCAAAAGCCGTGTTTGATCCGGTCAGTGACCGGTTGGGTATCGGCGGCAAATCGTTTGGCGCGAATTTACTGGAAGACGCGAGTGGGCGCATTTGGACCCAGCAGCATGTGCTAGCCAGCGATGCCAAAAGTGTTTACGTGCTGAGTAAAGCCGATGGCGTTGAGTTTGGTACCGCATGGTTTCGCTCGTATGCCAGCACACGCGACGGTTTGCTGCTGTTTGGGGGCAGCAAAGGCGTGTTAATTATCGAGCCCGCAAAATTCCAACCGCGCAGCTATCAGCCCCCGTTGATTGCCACAGAACTCAGCGTGGCCGGCCAACTACGCCCCATTGGCGAGCTTACGCAGGGCCTAGATTTACAACCCGGAGCCGCCAATTTCAGCGTCGAATTTGCCGCATTAGACTATTCCGCGCCACAGCGCGTGCGCTACAGCCACCGTCTGATTGGCTTCGATCAAGACTGGATTGAAACCGACGCGAGTCGGCGCATCGCCAGCTACACCAACTTGGCACCCGGCAGCTACACACTCCAGGTGCGTGCGCAGACGACAGACAGTAGCTGGACGCCGCATGCGCTGACGTTTTCGGTGCGCGCCCTGCCCGCTTATTGGCAAACTACTTGGTTCGCGCTGGCGATGACTGTGCTTGGGATTGCGATTGTCTATGTTGCCGTGCGCCGCCATGCTTTAAGGGTTGGCCGTCATGAACGCGAATTGCAGCACATGGTGGCAGAGCGCACAGCGCAGCTTTCCCTGGCGAAAGAAAGCGCTGAACACGCACTTGAGCAGTTGCGCGGCACCCAACGCCAGTTGGTTCAGGCGGAAAAAATGGCGTCCCTCGGGCAGTTGGTAGCCGGTGTGGCGCACGAGTTGAACACCCCGCTCGGCATCGCGCTGACCGCGTCTTCTATGCTCAGCGACGAATCCCGCGCATTGAAAAAAAGTGTCGCTGCACAATCTTTAAGTACAAGGCAGTTGAGCGGCTATCTTGACGTGGCGGAGCGCGCGGGTGCTATGGTGGACAGCAGTCTTGCGCGCGCCGCGCAATTGGTGCGCAGCTTCAAACAAGTATCACTAGACCGCAGCACTGACGAGCGGCGGCGTTTTGAGCTCAGCGGCTATTTGGCGGATTTACTGACCGGCTTGGAGCTTTCCTGGAAACGCAGGCCCGTGCAGCTAGCGCTGAACTGCGCACCCGGCCTCATTTTAGAAAGCTATCCAGACGCACTCGGTCAGATCATCGGCACGCTAAGCCAAAACGCGCTCCAGCACGCATTTGCACCCGAGGCCATCGGCAAAATGCAAATTAGCGCCGAATCGATGCTATTGGAAACGGGTGCTGCGGTACGCTTGGTTTTCAGTGATGACGGCAAAGGCATATCCGAAGCGGATTTGGCACACGTGTTCGAGCCATTTTTTACCACGCAACGCGGGCAAGGCAGCACCGGTTTGGGTTTGCACATCGTCTTCAACCTCGTGCACGCGCGCCTAGGCGGGGAAATCGAAGTGGCCTCGACGTTGGGTTCTGGCACACGGTTTACCGTTACTTTTCCGTGTGTTGCGCCTTGACGTTGAGCTAAGTGGTTAACATGAACAGTTTTAGGAACCCACTATGCATGAACTTTTATTAGTCAAAGATTTGGCAGACAAAGATTCGTTAGACAAAGATTCGCAGCCAGCGCACGTTACCAAGCATTTCAACACCGCAGGCCCACAGATTGCTGCGTTGCACTACAGCATTGATCCGTTGGTGCGTATTGACTGCCCGATGATTGAAAGTTTAGTCGCCCAGCAGCGCTATTTTGTCCTGCATGCACCCCGGCAAACGGGCAAAACGACCTGCATGTTAGCGCTGCGCGATTACTTTAATGCGGGGTCTGACTATTGCGCGATCTATGCCAATATTGAGAACGCACAGGCGATGCGCGGCAATGTGCTGGAGTCCTTACGCGGCATTATTTCAAGGATTGTTAGCCAAGCGACTTTGCTATTTGGTGCGGTAGTGCCAAAAGAGGCATTAAACGCGATCAAACAAAATCCCGATTCGGATTCTTTGACGGAAGCGCTGCGCATCTTGGCAGAAGCGCTACCCCGTCCGCTCATCTTTTTTTTGGATGAAGTTGATTCCCTCGTTGGGGATACATTGATTAGCGTATTGCGCCAAATTAGAGCCGGATATACCGACCGCCCGGCGCATTTTCCGCATTCTATCGTTTTGTGCGGTGTGCGTGACGTGCGCGACTACCGCATGACGATGGGCGATGGCGAAGTGATTACGGGCGGCAGTGCGTTTAATATCAAGGCAGAATCCTTGCGCTTGGGCGATTTTAGTCGGGCAAAATTAGAAGCGCTATATGCCCAGCATACCGAGGCTTCTGGCCAAGTTTTCACGCTGCAAGCTCTGGAAATCGCCTGGGAATCAACGCGTGGCCAACCGTGGCTAACCAATGCGCTGGCCGAACAGGCGGTTTGGAAAACCACAGCAAATCTTGATCGTGCGGTAGTGATTGATGAAACCCGCATGCGCGCCGCGCGTGAAGCGCTGATTTTGCGCAACGATTCGCATTTGGATCAACTTGCGGCAAAGCTGTTAGAGCCGCGCGTACGGGCAGTGATTGCGCCGATGCTGGAGGGGCAAATTTCTTCGCCTATGCAAGCAGATCGTCAATACTTATTCGATTTAGGCTTGATCCGCAACGACAACGCATCAGGGTTGGCTCCTGCCAATGGCATTTACGCAGAGGTCATGCCGCGCGTGCTGGCGGGCGCTGCACAGTCGCAAATCCACGGCGAGCACATTATCAGTAGCTGGAAAAGCACGGCTGGAAAATTGGATCCACAGCAATTTTTGCGCAATTTTTTTGATTTCTGGCTTGCGCATGGGGAACCCATGATGCGCACCGTGCCCTACCATGAAGTCGCGCCAACGCTAGTGTTAATGGCGTATTTGCAGCGCGTGATTAACGGCGCGGGCCGCATTGAGCGTGAATATGCCGCAGGCTCAGGCCGATTGGATTTATTGGTGGTGCATGGTGACGTGCGCATGGCGATGGAGGTCAAGGTGTGGCGTGATGCGCGGCCCGATCCGCAAATGGAGGGTTTATTGCAAATTGAACGCTATTTGCAGCGTTTGAACTTGGCTGAAGGCTTTCTGGTGATTTTCGATCAGCGCACAACGGCACCAGAATGGGAAAAGCGCATGAGCGAAAGTGAAGCGGTGACGGCGTCTGGGCGCAAAATATGGGTGATGCGAGGATAACGGCTTAAATTCAACTTTTCCCGCTCACCCACCAAAAAACCGCCTCAACAACCGAGCTTTCTCAAATCTGCTTTCCGTACCTGAGATTAGACGTCGAATATTGCCGTGATGTAGACATGCAATCAGCAAAAAAGTCGCTTGTGCGTAGAGAATCGTAGGCATGGGCAAGGGCGTAACCGCCAGCACGGCAATAGCCGCCGTTAAAGCTGCGATCACGGTGCTTAAGCCAACGTAACCCGTGGCTATCAGGCAAATTAGCCAAGCAGATAAGGCGACGATCGCCGTGTAGGGAATCAAAGCCAACATCGCGCCAAACGCGGTGCCAGCACCTTTGCCGCCGCGAAAGCCGAAAAACACCGGAAAACAGTGCCCGAGCACCGCTGCAAACGCGCAGGCAAACGCGGCCTCAGGGCGCTCGGGGCTTAGCTTGGCAATGACCAACGCGGCAAGCGCACCTTTACCGGCATCAATCAATACCGTGGCCGCCGCAAAGATTTTTCCTTGGGTGCGCAACGCGTTGGTGGCACCGGCATTGCCGCTGCCGAGCTTACGGATATCCACGCCGCGCAAACGACCGACAATCAAACTCCCCGATAAAGAGCCAAGCAAATAGCTCAAGGTCAGTGCCAGTGTGAAGTTCAAAAGCCCAGACATTAACGCGATGCCATCAAGCTAAACAACGCTGCACACCCAAAACCAACGCGCCCGGCCCTGCATGCGCGCCGATGCCGGTTCCCGCATCCGCTAGGTGACTGGCCGCAATCGTGTGACGTGTGCTCGATTTTACTGCGGCAAGCAGTTGGCTAGCGGCAAGCTTTGCATCGCAATGGCCGACAAGCACCTTCAAGGCAGCGCCGTTCGCAACACGTCCCAATGCCCAGGCCGCAAAGCGCTCAGGCAATGCACGCCTACCCCACAGCACACCACGCGGAACGACTTTCCCGGCAGCGTTAGAGGAAATAATCAGACTCATCCGAAAAATGCGGGTAATTGGCACCAGCCAGTGCGGCAAACGGCCACCGCGCGCGCCAAAGCTGGCGTCGGTGATCAGCGCGAAAGTCGTGGTGCGCTCCCGCATTTCTAGACTACGTTGGACAATTTGCGCCGCCGATAAGCCCGCCTGCGCGCCTTCAGCCGCATCCAGAATCAGCAATGCCTCACCGGCCGCCGCATTCAGCGTATCGAACACCTGTGCTTTGCCGCTGCCGCCGTGGCGTGCGGCGGCGCAGGCGGCTTGATAGGTGCCGCTGAGCGTCGAGGAAATATTCAGACACAAAATTTCCTCGTGCAGACTGGCAAGCTGGTCAAACAAACGGCGAAATTCCCCACTCGGCGGCTGTGAGGTTCGAACTGGGGTCGGATCAACCCGCAGGCGGCGATAAAATTGCTCCGGGCTGAGCGTGATGCGGTCAATAAATTCGTCATTACCAAAATTCACCCGCACCGACACGCAATGGATAAAAAGCCGTTCAATCTCTGAGACAGGTAAATCAGCAGCCGTGTCGCAAACGATTGCCACTTTCGCCCGGTTGCGCTTGGCGCGCACTTGGGCGTGCATATCATCGGCTTTGCGCTGGCTGACTTTGGCAAACTTTGCCGCCAGCTCAAACAATGCCGCTGGGTCATCGGTATGCGCATGCAAATGCGCGCGTTCGGTGCCGCCGGCAAGCACTAAGGAATCATGCGCAAACCCGGTTAAAGCTTCGCGCAGCGCATCCGTTGCCACATTTTCCAATAAACACTCGCTGCAAAAGCGAAACTGCCCCGCACACGCGGCGATATCGCCGGAATCATGGGCGTGATCGTGACGCTGGATGTCAACAACAAGCGCCCCGCCAGTGATGGTTAATGCGTCGCGGCCACGCTCGACAAACTGCTGCACGCCTTCCAAAAAGCTGACGAACCCGCTACCACCCGCATCCACCACGCCGTGTTCCGCTAACACCGCCAGCTGGCTGGGCGTGCGCGCTAATGCCCGCCGAGCGCTCAGGAGTCCGCGCGCAAAAAAAGCGCTCAGCTGCGTGCTGGTGACCATCTCCGACAAGCCTTTCGCGAAGTCAGTAATCACGCTCAAAACCGTGCCTTCGCGCGGCTGCGCAAGCGCACGCCGTGCGCCCAGCGCCGCTTGTGTCACCGCTTGACTCAATGCCGCTAAGCTAATGCGTGCCTGCCCTTCGAGCGCTTCGGACAGGGTATAAAAAAATTGCGCCACAATCGCACCGGAGTTGCCGCGCGCGCCGTCAATTGCAGACATGGCCGCGTTGTGCAACACCACATCCGCACCCTGCCCGCGCGCGCCCATCGCGCTTTCCAGCACAGCGGCAAAAGTAAACGCCATATTGGTGCCGGTATCGCCATCGGCGACCGGGAAAACATTGATGCGATTAAGCTCATCGCGCTTGGCAATAACCGCGCGGCTGCCCGCGATTAGGGCGGCACGCAGTAATGCACCGCCTAAGTTTGGGCCAACTCTAGTGGCTAATTTTAGCGCTACCGCATTCAAATCACGTCCCAAACGTACTCGCCGCTTGCCAAGGTTGCAGCCGCAATCGCATCCATTTGTTTGTCTTCATTAGTCAACAGCGCACGCAAATTGCGCGCCATACGCCGCTTCGCCTGCTTGGCAAAAACTTCCGCTAAAGCCAGCGTGGTGTCCGCCTTGGCGGGTTCTTCTTTGGCGATCGTGTCAGCCCTGGAATGCACGCAAAGGCCAACAAAAAGATCAATCGCAATATCCGCAATACGCTTTTGCTGATGCTGAAAGTCCGCAATCGCCTTGCCGTGCGTGCGCAGCAGCGTATCGCCTGCGCGGGACAGCTCTAGCGTGTATTTGGCATAAATCTCGCTACCGGCTTTCAGCCTTGGGTGTAAATCACGCAAAATTTTGTCAGCGCCAAAACCCGTGGCTTCTTTAAAGCGCTTTTCCGCATAGCCGCTGAGGATGCCAAAACCCTTGATCGGGTTATTGAAAATATCGCCAACCGCCGTTTTTAGCTCACCTAGGGACGAACCGACGTCTTTGAGTCCGCTCAAAGCAATGTAGAGGCGCAAAATTTCATTGGTGCCTTCAAAAATGCTCAAAATTCGGCAGTCACGGGTAATTTGTTCGTACGGAAATTCCCGCATAAAACCATTGCCCGCCGCGATTTGTAGGGCTTCATGGGCGCAGCGCTGAATCGCATCGGAGGCAAATACTTTGCTGATCGCGGCCTCGACTGAATAGTCCTCGACGCCGGAATCAATGTAGTGCGCCACCATCCAAACCACCGATTCAGCGGCGAAGCAATCCAGCGTCATTTGCGCAATTTTTTCCCGAATCAGGCCGAATTCAGCGATTGGGCGGCCAAATTGTTTACGGTCTTGCGCCTGGGCACTGGACAGTTTGATTAAGGTTTTCATGCCGCCCACGGCCCCGCCACCTAAACCGGTGCGGCCATTGTTTAGGATGCTCATCGCGACTTTGAAGCCTTTGCCTTCGGGGCCAAGCACATTTTCCGGCGGCACAATCACATCGCTAAAGGCGACAGTGGTTGTGCTGGAGGCGCGAATGCCCATTTTATCTTCGTGCGGGCCGTGGCTAACGCCTTTCCAGCCGGCTTCCACAATAAACGCCGTCATTTTGCCGTCGCCTTCGTCGGTTTTTGCAAACACCGTAAATAGCTGAGCAATGCCGCCATTGGTGATCCAAATTTTTTCGCCCGACAGCGTCCAGCTGCCATCCGAGTTCTTCTTTGCCGTGGTCTTGATGCTAGCCGCGTCTGAGCCGGCACCCGATTCAGTCAAGCAAAACGCGGCGATCATCTCGCCGCTGGCCAATTTGGGCAGGTAGCGCTGCTTTTGCGACGCATTCGCCCACAGCAAAATGCCCTTCATACCGATAGAGCTGTGCGCGCCCACCGTCAATGACACCGAACTATCGTGCCGAGAAGTTTGCTGCAGCACACGCGCATAACCGGCGTTGGACAGCGCCATGCCGCCGTATTCTTCCGGAATAATCAGGCCAAACAGCCCCATATCGCGCAGGCCCTGAATAAACTCCTCAGGCTGGTGCGCATCGCGGTCCCATTCCTTAAATTCTTTGGTGTGCGCGTCCAAAAAGCCGTCAATGGAATCCACAATCGCACCCAAAAGCTCAGCATCGCGTGCGCTCATTTTCGGGTATGGAAACAAATTTTCTTCCAAAATTTCACCGAAAAACAGATTTTTTGCGGCTGACTCTTCACGCCGTAATTTGTCGGTAGCGGCTGCAGGTTTTGCCGGTGCGGCGGCGATTTTACTTGGGACTGCGACTTCGTTCATTGCGTTTGCCTAGGCGTCGTCATGGAAACGGCAGTTTAGCCCGCTAGATCCTTAGCGCACCAGAGGATTGACCAAATTGGGCTTTGACAAAAATCACTGGACGACGCGCGTGAAAGGTATCGGATCGTCGTGGGTGAATTGGAAGAATTGATCGACAAAGCCAAGAAAAATCAGTCAAAGAACGCTGTTTGGGATTGGTTTTGCTCGGATTTTGAACAAAATTTAAGACGACATTGGGTCATTTTTAATGCCGCACTTGCGGCTGGTTGTGTTGGGTTTTGATTTGTTTTGGCTTGGGTTTTGAGCGCATTTGATTGGAATATCTGGAAATTCCACGGTTTTAAGGCTGCTGGAATTTTTAGGTTGCTAAAGACGGGTGTCCTTTGCTTTGCGAATTTGATTGGGAAATATGGAAAGGCCAGCGGTTTTAAGGCCGCTGGCATTTTAAGTTTGAGGCATGGGTGTCCAGGCCAAAAATAATAATAACAACAATAACAATCAACACTGCGGGTTTTGGGCAGCTGGCAATTTTGTTGATAAAAACGGGTGTCCGATGCCGTTTCGATTATTCTGCTAGTCTAGCTCAAGTTCATTGGTGCACTGGATATTTATGGAAGCACAAAAAAGCTATATGCAGGCGCATTTCGCAGGGCTTGAAAGCGCCGAGCTTGAGCGCCTTATTTTGGGTGATCAACTAACCGACATTGCGCGCGAGTTGGCATGCACTGAATTGAAATTGCGCGGCATCGATGTCAATTTGAATGCCCAGGAAGCAGCGCCTTCCGACGAAATCGATTTAGGCTTGTTTCAAAGCCTTAGGCAGTTTCTCGATCCGACTGAAGCGCATATGGCGGCGGCGTGCTTACAGGCGAATGGCGTGCCAGCATTCGTAGCAGACGCTAATTTAGTGCAGACGAATATGCTGCTGAGTATCGCCGTCGGCGGGGTGCGGCTACAGGTGCCCTCAGCGATGTTTGTGGAGGCAGAAGCGATTCTTGCTGCCTATGATCGCGGTGAGTTTGCGCTCGATGACACCGCTTTGGATAATGATTCTAGATAAAGCTGACTTTTTTTGGTCGCCCTTTGCAAAGCGACGACTGAGCGCCGACAGAGCGCCGACACCCGACAGAGCGCCGACACCCACCCCTCAGATAAATCGACCCAAGATTGCGCCAAACCTGATTCGTGCGATCTTTCAATTTACCCGGGATTTCGGCGGCGGATTACATTGAACTCTTCGATTTTACTGGCCGTGAGTTGCATCCTAAATTGGGTTATTTTTTATGCCGCGCTTGCGGCTGGGCGTGCTGGCTTTTGATTTGTTTTGGCTCGAATTTTCGTCGAATTTGATCGGGAAATAAGAAAATGCCAGCGGTTTTAAGGCGTCCTGAGGCCTCGGCACAGATTCACGGTTCTCTAAAACCGATTACTCCCAAGCATCACCAAAGTGCAATCCTCAATCACCTCAATCCCCGCGTGCCTGAGCGTATTTCCCAGTTCAATATTCTCACTACCCGGATTAAATACAACTCGCTTAGGGTTAAGCTTTAAAATCTCCTCGCTCAAACCATCAGAAATTTTTGCACCTACATACATCACAACTGTGTCAACACCCTGTTGGATTTCCGAAACACTCGTTAGCACCTCTTCCCCATCAATAGCGGAAATTTTTGGATTTACCAAAATAGTCTTATGCCCAAATTTTTCTAGCATTCGTTTTGCTTTATAAGCAAAACGACTTGGATTATCAGAAGCACCTAAAATGACGACAGTTTCTTTCATAAATAAATAGCCACCTTTTTAAAAGCTTTATAAATTATGACGGACTTAAGCGATTCTAGATAGTGAAATATTGCGGTGTTACCTAATTGCCTAATTGCCTAATTGGCCTTGGACACCCAAGCCTCAGACTTTAAAAATGCCAGCCCTTAAAAACGCTGGCATTTCCATATTTTCCAATCAAACCCGCCTACAATCCAAGCCGAAACAAATAAAAAGCCAACACAACCAGCCGCAAGCGCGGCAAAAATAATGACTCAATGTTGTCCTAAATCTTGTTAAAAATCCTAGCAAAACCAATGCCAAACAGCGTGCGCTGGCTGATTTCTTTGGCTTTGTCGATCAATTCTTCCAATTCACCCACGACGCGCCAGTAACTCGATCCGATACCTTTCACGCGCGTCGTCCAGTGATTTTTATCCAAGCCCAATTTGGTCAATGCTTTCGGTTCGCTCGCATCGATTTTGCCATGCTTGCTGGGATGCAGTTCGCGGCCAGTGAAATCAACGAGTTCAATGTAGTCCGCCTGTGAAATACCCGGCAAGTTAAAGGAACACACGCCAACCAACGGCATAAGCGGCAGATTCGCACGCTCAGGATTTTTACTCAGCTGCTGATTGCGCACTTTGACGCTGGTGTAGCGCGACGTGCTGATGCTGCTCGCAATCTTGGCGCGCACGGAATTTAGATCGACATAAGTCATTGCTGCAAGGATTGATTTTTCGCTCAGCAGTGCTTGACAGCCAAAACAACCTTCCCAAAACCGCCCGGTCACTTTGTCCTCGGCATTCGCTTTGCGCGCAATCGGCTCAGAGATGGATTTCATCAACCTGCGGGGGAACGAAGTCGAATTAAGTCACCCCAGAGCCGAAAGTTTAAATTCGGTGGCATTTTGCGCGCAAAGCTAGGTGTTGTGGAAACGCACCCGAATAAAGTCACTGGCTCTGGGTTGGATTCCCGCGACTTTGCCCGCCCGCAGGTTCATGTGCAGTACGAGATGCAAATGATTGCTCATAACCGCCCAGGCGTGAATGCCGCACGCGAAAATGTCGCCAAGCTCTAAAATGCGCGCTTCAACCCAGGATTTACGGTGTTCGAAGCTTTTGTGCAGATAATTATCGAAGCCACACAGCCAAGACCGGCGCACACAGCGGTTGACGCAGTGAAACGTTCCGGCTTGGGTTGGGACAACGAGTTGGCTGCGGGCTTGAGTCATGGGCGCAGTGTGAGCTTGCTGGCGTTGCGTGAACATCGGATTGGGCGCAATCTTGGCTCGGATTTATCTGAAGGGTGGGTGTCAGCGCGGAAGGCGGCGCGCAGGAGTGTATTTGGCTGGGAAATTGGTGGATTTTGGCTGCACTTTTCAAGCCAACTCAATTAACTCTGCATCCGGGCCGCGCAAAATGCGTACCGGCCCGATTTGCCCACGCGAGCCAATACGCGCAAGCTGCACGCTCAAAATACCCACGCTCAAATTGGCTAAGTCCATCGCCGGTAAGTCCGTTTTACCTGACTCAAATCGCAGCGCCGAATGTTTAAGCTCGATCAGGCGCGTTTGCGCATCGACCTGCTGCACATCATTGGCACCTAAGCCTAAGTAAAAAGCCGCTGATACCGCGCTATCCAAGCAATTGAGCGTCACGCTTAGCGCGTTTTGCTTAAGCTCAAAGCCCGTCCAGCCAAATCGTTCGGCGCTTAGGGATGTATTAGCTTGGGCATTCGCCTGCTCAACCAGCTCGATACCGGTTGTTGAATCGACGCACGCAATAAAAGCCCCGCGCGCACCCACAATTGCAGGCACGCCCAAACTGAAAGCGTGTGCCTCAGGCACATTAAAAAGCGAAACCTGCGCATGTTCAAAGCCATGCTCGGCGAGCGCGACTCCAAGATCCCGCACAATTAAAGTGACACGCGCTACGTGATGTAAACGCATCAATGCACTCGAAATCGTTCAAACCAAGCCACAGTATTGAGCACTTGCGCCAATAAATTGCTCGGGCGCGCGTTAATCGTGTGGCTGGCCCCCGGAATGCGCACCATTTGGGTTGGCACCTTGCTTAGCTTTAGCGCGGTAAAAAATTGCTCAGTTTCAGAAATCGGGGTGCGATTGTCGGCTTCACCGGTAATCAGCATGGTGGGTGTTTTGACGTTACCCACATACATCAACGGGCTGCGCTTTAGATAATGTTGCGCATGTTCCCACGGCACGCCAGGAAACCAATAGCGCGAATACACCGCACCGCCATCGCTGGTCAGTGCAAAACTCATCCAGTTGATCACCGGTTTCGCCACTACAGCGGCGCGAAAGCGCTCCGTATGCCCAACAATCCAGGCAGTCAGCACACCACCGCCACTGCCGCCGGTAACAAACAAGTTGCGCTCATCCACGCTACCCGTGGCGATCACGGCGTCAGTGACGCTCATTAAATCGTCGAAATCGTGATTTGGATAATCGTGGTGAATCAAATTACCAAATTTTTCGCCGTAGGAACTGCTGCCGCGCGGGTTTGCATACACGACGATATAGCCCTGTGCAGCGTACAGCTGGGTTTCAATCGCAAAACGCGGGCCGTAATTTGCCACTGGGCCGCCGTGAATTTCTAACAGCAGCGGGTATTTTTTCGCCGCGTCAAAACCGGGCGGGCGCATGACCCACGCTTGAATAGGTTGCGCATCGAAACTCGATTTAACCCAAATTTCCTCGACCGCTTGCGCATTTTTCTCGATGGGTATGTCGGAATTAAGGTCCGTCAAAACTCGGCGCGCGCTGGATTTGCGCGCAATTAAAGCCACTTCCGCAGGCCTCTGCACGGTGCCTTGGGTATAGACCACATCACCCGTTCGCCCGACCATCATGCTGCCAACGCCGTAAGGGCGGCCAATATCCGCGCCGCCCAAATCGGCCGCTAAAGTGGCAACTTTACCGCCAGCGCTGGCAATGGTGCCGACTTTGCTATTACCCTGATCATCAAATTGGAAATAGATCGACTTACCGCTGGCATCAAAACTGGGGCTTGCCACGTCACGATCAAAGTCTTGCGTCAACACCTTACTCACGCCCGTTTGTCGATCCAACACGGAAAGCATGCGCACTTGATAAAACTGCTCGCGATCTGCAAAACCCACGTAAGCAATATAGCGCCCGTCAGGGCTAACGCTGGGTTCTTCGTCCGGGCCAATGCGATCAGTTAGGCGCTTTAATGCGCCGGAGCTTAGATTTAACTCAAAAAGATCTGTCTGCAGCGGCTGATATTCGGCGTCCGCTTCGCGATTTCCAGAAACGATGAGAGTATTGTTATCGGCAAAGGCAAAACCGCCGTAATTGAAATCGCCGGTAGTCACTTGCCGCGGTGTTCCGCCCAAGGTGGGCACTAAAAAAACGTGGGTAAAATAGGGCGCGAAAATGCCTTCACCATCCGCCCGGTAGGTCAAACGGTCAATCACGCTGACGGGCTTGGCCCATTCAGCCCCTTCAGGCGGCGTCGGCAGCTCCGCCGCTTTGGCAATTGCGGCAGGGACGCGCATCGAAAACGCTAAGGATTTGCCATCGGGCGAAAACGCAAATTGCTCGACCGCTTGAATTTCCGACGTGACCTGCAGCACGCGCCCGGAGTCTATAAAACGCATGAAGAGTTGACCGCCCGATAGAAACGCGACGCGTTGACCATCAGGGGAAAATTGCGGTGCGTTTTCGTTGGCATTGCCGCTGGAGAGCGGTTGTAAATTGTCGCCGCTGCGATCCATGATCCAAAGCGCACTGCGGCGCGCGTCTTTCATCACATTTAAGCCGTTGCGCACAAAAATGATGCGCTTGCCATCGGGCGAAATAGCGGGCGCGCTTGCCCACTCCAGTTTAAAAACGTCCATGGGTTGCAGCGCTGCAGATACCTTGGCGTCCGCCATATTGACCGGCTCAGTCTCAATGGCTGCGGCTTGCCCATAGGCCGCTATCAAAGCCGCTAAAACGACAAATTTCATGCTCAGTGTGCTCTATTCCGAATGAGCTGCTGAGCATAGCGCATCAACTCCACATCGCCCGCGCACGGCAAACCGGTATTCGCTAGACTTCACGCACCCCCTCAAATACGAGCCGAAAAAAATGAAACTACGATCAGCCATTGCCCTTGCTGGAATCGCGCTACTAAGTGCCTGTGCACAAAACACTAACCCCATGTCAGAAACATCAAAATCAGCCACAGAGCCAGCAAAAAAGGCTGAAATGACGGGCCAAACCTACGGCGAAGCCATGCCCGCAAGCCCAAAACCACTTGCCTTAAGCACGGCGATGAAAAGTGTGGATAACTTTATCGGCAAACCCGCCAAATTTTCCGGGCGCGTTGGCCTTGTTTGTCAAAAGGAAGGCTGTTGGATGATGCTGACCGATGGCAGTGCTTCTGTACGCGTAAAATTTGGTGACGAAGCATTTTTTATTCCCAAAGACGCCAAGGGCGAAGCGCTGGTTTATGGCAAATTGGAATTGATTGCGGTGAACCCAGCACATGCTAAGCATATGGCGCAAGACGCAGGAGCGGCAGCTGCAAACGCGGTTCCGGCACCGACTAAAGAGTATCGAGTCATGGCCACTTCAGTGCTGCTGGCAGGTAACTAAGTCTTCACCGCATCCGGCTACAATTACGGATTATTTGAAGAGCTTCTACCATGACGGATAGCGCAAGCCGACGGCGTTTTTTAGGTGCCGCCCTGACCACTACAGCCGCGTTTGGCTCCTCCAGCGCCCTTTTTAGTTTGCTGAGTGGCTGTAGTCCTCCCAGTACAGTTAATGGCGCTAAAGCAGCCACAGGCCTGTCAAAAGCCGCTGCAAACCCGGCACTTGCTAATCAAACGGCGCTGATTGAAACCTTGGATGCAACGACGGGCAAAGCATTACTCAAATTGCCGCCGGGCTTTCGCTACTTTTCTTTTGCCTGGCAAGGTGAAGCGCTCCAAGATGGCAGCATCATGCCCTCAAGTGCGGACGGCATGGGCTTGGTGCACTACGCGAACGGCAAAGCGCGGCTGATCCGCAACCAGGAAATTTGGGATGATCCGGGCGCATTTGCACATTTAGATCGCGCCTATGATTTGGGTGCGGGTGCCGGCACGGTCACGATTGACGTGGATTTGGACGCTGGCAAACTGATTCAAGCGCGCGCGAGTTTGTCGGGTACCAATGCCAATTGTTCAGGTGGAGCTACGCCTTGGGGCAGTTGGCTTTCCGGGGAAGAACAGGTGGTAACGAAAGGCGAAGTTTTGCTAAGCGCCCTTGGACTGCCGATGACGAAATTCCAAAAACCGCACGGCTTTATGTTTGAAGTGCCCGGCTGGGGCGCAGCTGAAAAAATGGCGCAGGCCCCGGACGCCAGCTTTCGCCCAATTATTGAAATGGGCCAAATGCGCCACGAGGCGGCGGCGGTTGACCCAGACAGCGGCATTGTATATCTGACGGAAGATAACAACCCTGCTGCGGGTTTCTATCGCTTTGTTCCGCGTAAGCCTGGAGCCTTAAGCGAAGGCGGAAAGCTGGAAATGCTGGGCGTGCGTGGCGCGCAAGAATTGCGCAAAGGCCTAAACGCGCGCGCTGGCAGAAAGTTCAAAACGTATTGGGTGGTCATCGACGATCCGACCAAAGCACATAGCGACGAGCAACGCCTGTCAAACGGCTGTTTTAGCCAAGGTCAAGCGCTGGGTGGTGCGATTTTTAGCCGCCTAGAAGGCATCTATTGCCGCGCCAGCGAAATCTTTTTCACCTCGACCAATGGCGGTGATATCGCGCAAGGTCAAGTATTTGTTTATCGGCCAAAATCTGAAGAGCTTGAGTTGGTCTATGAAAGCACCGACAAATTGGTCATGAACTATCCAGACGCCATTCAAACCGGCCCAGCGGGTGGGCACATTATTTGCCAAGATGGCAAAGAGGTTTTCCCGCAGGTGCTGTATTTTTTGAGCCAGCAAGGAAAAGTCACGCCAATTGCGCAAAATAATCTGGACGATTTCGCAGGCAGCCATGCCGAATGGGCAGGCTGCTGCATGAGCCCTGACGGCAAGTGGTTATTCGCCAATATTTATACGCCGGGATTTACGGTTGCGATCACCGGGCCGTTCGAGCAGTGGGCGGCGGCGCTGCTTGTTTGAACTCGATAGATTTACTTAAGTTAATCTTGAACCCGGTATCCGCGCGCAATTAACGTCTCGCGTTTGCCACCGGCATATTTAAGCATGGCCTGATCAATCGCTGCGTACAGGTCTTTTAAGTTGATCGGTTTGGCTAAATAGCTGTCACTGCCGGCAAGCGCACCCCGGACTTTGTCAAAGGGCGACGCCCTGGACGATAAAATCAGCACTGGCACCCGGGTTCGATCCGGAAATTCGTGTAAGCGTTTGATGAAGGTGTAGCCGTCCATACCCGGCATTTCAATGTCCACCAAAAACAAATCGTAGGATTTGAGCTTCACTTTGGTCAGCGCGTGTTCGCCACTGGAGGCCTCTTCTGCGGCAAAGCCCAATCGCTGCAGTGCGCCGGTAATTTGCTGGCGCACGGTCGCGCTATCGTCAATCACCAGAGCGCTGATACTACCGGTGGTGCGGCCAAATTTCGGTTCCGGCACTAATTTGTGATCCGGCAATTGCCCGCCAGAGATGGCTGACTCGTCCATCGCCTCTTCCAATACCGGGCGTAATTTCGCGAATAGATTGGCACGCTCAATTTTGAAGTTGCTTTCGCCCACAGCCCCCGAATCAGACACCCAAATTGCGACCGCACCTGGCCACTGCTTGCGTAAACGCAAAAATTCTGCCTTCGCCTCGCTGCTTGCGGTGTCGATTACGACAGCATCGCAAGGGAAATCACTCCAGTCAGATTGAAAGGTAAAATCCGGATGCTTTTTGATTTTTTCCGCAAGCACCATACCCATGCGCTTGGCCTGAATCATCGGAAATCCGATAATCGCGACATTCCAGTTTTTAGTCGCCATGCTTCGCTCTAATTTTTGCTCGGGCCATGAGCATAACTGGGAAGATGTTGCGAGTAACAGCACTTTGACGAAACTTCGTTTTTGCTTGGCAATGTTTACATCCTTTAATTCCGACCCAACCGCGCCAAAACCCGGCGGGCAAAGTGAATCAAACGCCCCAAACGCCCGCGCTTTAGCGCCCCGTTGGCGGCGTCCAGCTCCTTTTGCAAGCGCGTCAAATCCCGATAAAGCCGTTGATTATGCTGATCACGACGCGCCACCAAGGTTTGTATAGTGAGCGCGTCGCTATCGCTTAAAGTATGCCCGGCGGTCACGAATGCGGGCAGCGGGCGGTCCACATAAATGGTTGAATGTGTGTCAGCAAGCTCCTCAGCGGGGCGATCATCGGTATAAAAATACAGCGCAATGGACTTGCGCGTCAGTCCTGGGTGCGTATCTGGTATTTGAATACGCGAAAAACCATGCCAAGAAATTTCGTTAGTTTCAAAAATGACGCAGCGATTAAAAGTCGGCGTCAGCAGCTTAATGCGATTATCGCGGGCTTGCGGGTCCGCATGGATTTCCAAGCTGCCACCCCAGCTGTCTTGCCATTCGGGGTTCAAATAAACGATTAAATTAAGCCGCCGGTGCCAGTTTTCGACCGGGTGCCGATTAAAATCGACGTGCGGATCTAAATCTTGACCGCTGCGATTTTCGTGCGTGCCACCGCCAAAATAATACGGGTCGTAGCGCAAATCAGGCACGCCAGTAAGCTCAGATAGCAGCGTCAAAAAATCCGGTGATTGCACTAAATCGTCAAGCGCTGCATAGCTTGCGCTGATATCACGAATTTTCTCCACCACCGCCTTGCCGCCGACTTCGCCCGCTTCATTGAGCGCACGTGATCTGTCAAAAGCAGGGAATTGCGCGAGTAATGCTTGCGCGAAGTTCGGTTCAAAAAAATTATCGATCGCTACATGTCGATACGGTTTCGCAGACACAAATTCAGCGCCAATCGCTTTTGCACCTGCTTTTACCTGGGCGCTAATGTTTACCAGCGCATTTTTCTGCTCATGCAATGTCAGGTCAGTCACTAAATTGGGCCGTTAACGCAAGTTTTAATCAACGGATATTCAAACTTAAGCCGACCGAGTTCAAGCGTTTTGACAGTAACGCTGGCAGCGTTGATTGGTTTGGTTAAAACAAATAATTTGCTGAACACCCGTTGATTCGTGCGCCAGTTCGGGCAGACTAGAGGCTCTTTGTTTGGTGAATGTTCAGGAGTTTGCATGCGAATCGTATCAACTGATGTTTATGGCGGCCCGAATCGGTTCGCACTATTTCCGTGCATTTTGCACGTACTGGATCTAGCGGAACTGGAAGAATTGCCCACCAATAAGTTGGGTGATAGCTTTATTGACAGCCTAGTCGCGGCCTTACCGGGGCTTAGCGAGCATGGTTGCTCGTACGGCGAAGCCGGTGGCTTTATCAAACGCATGCAGGAAGGCACCTGGATGGGGCATGTGTTTGAACATGCGGTGTTGGAAATTCAAAACCTAGCCGGACACAAGGTTTCCTTTGGCAAAACACGCGGCACCAAAAAACCGGGTGAGTACAA
>JAYUUS010000130.1:0-4468 GCA_043754435.1 Rhodanobacteraceae bacterium | reverse complement strand
GTAGGGCCGTCACGCGCAGGCCAAAAGGCGGCGCTTGCATCGTATTTAGCCGCGCTGCTGGAATCGAAGGCGTACACGGTCGAGGTCAAGGAATACCGGCGGCCAAAAACGCACCCACAGCTCAAATACGTGTGGGGTGTTGTGTATCCGATGATTATTGAAAACGCGGATAAGCCAAAGCCGAGCGAAGGAACCTTGAATTGGTACTGGCTTGGCGAGTGCTGGGGTTGGATTGTTACCCAGCTAAACGGCGCAGAGATAGAGAAGCAACCGGCGCGCCGATTAAGCAGCTTAAACACCGAGGAAATCGGCAAATACTGGGCATTTATTCAGCGGCGCATGGTTGAAACGCGCGGCCTTTATATCCCTGACCCTGAGCATATCGACAAAAACGAGGGCGACCATGAATAAGTACGGCAACGAGCCAACCCACATCAACGGCCTGAAATTCGACTCGAAGAAAGAGGCGAGGCGCTGGCAAGAATTGCAACTACTTCAGCGCGCAGGAAAGATTTGCGAACTTGAACGACAGGTGCCGTTTGAGCTTGCGCGTTCGGTCAAGTACACCGGCGCAAAACGTGCGACGCCAGCGCTTAGGTACGTGGCGGATTTCACTTATTTTGAAAACTTTGGCGCGCGCTACACGGTAGAGGATGCAAAAGGCGTCAAAACATCGGCATACCGCATCAAAAAGCACTTGATGTTTGCGGTTCACGGCATTGAGGTCAAGGAAACATGAGAACCGCGCGAATCGAAGCAATGCCGCCGCTTAATTGCCAGGATTGCCAATTTTGCGGCGCGGCGATCATCGAAGCGGGCAGGGCTCGGGATTATTTCATATGTCTAAAGATGGGCTGTCAGGTAAACGCAGATGAAGCCGAAGTTTGCAGATTTTTCGAGCCGACGCTATGAGCAAGCTCCGCAAAGCCGCAAACGGTCAAGCGTGCCAAGTGCGCCTGCCCGGATGCCTACACGACCACGGCGTCGTTTTAGCGCATTACCGGATGGCGGGCACCTGCGGCATGGGGCTTAAGCCAAACGACCTGCAGGGCGCTTGGGCGTGCTTTGCGTGTCATCAGCTTGTGGATTCAACGCGTGACGAATCGGTGCGGCTAGATTTTGCTGAGGGTGTGATGCGGACTCAAAACGAACTGCTAAAAATGGGGATGATTAAATTATGAGTGAAGCAAAAACGCTTTCAGAACGCATTGCCATCGCGCTAAGCACGCCTTCAACGTCCGACCTACAGCGCCAGCGGGGCAGGTCACACGGCGTCAGCAATGACGAAATCATAGCGGCGCTTGGCGTATGCCGGGACGGCCCGGACGATTTTGGACCGGAGCTTATTGAGGATTCGGCACTTGGCGATATGTACAGCGACCGCGAACTAACGAAGCGAACGGATTTAATTCGCGAGCGCTGGCACCTTGCGTTTGCGCCTGAGTGTTACCCAGCACAGCAGGCAACGCGCAATGTCACTGCGGATCGCTTGGCGGTTATTGATGCGGCGGTCAGCTACTCACACGCGCATCATTGCCGGGGGCGCAATGCCGGGGAGGCTTGGACGCTTGAGGAGATGGCTAAAAAAGGGGAAGTGCGCATTGAAATTTTTATGGAGTTCGTGGTCGTTGCCGATTATGTCCGCTCAAAGATTGAAGGCGAGGCTAAGGTGCGAATGAGAAATGCGCTTTACGGCGACGGCGAATAACTCTTGACGGGAAAGCAAGTAAGTGCATTATTGCTAACGTTGGAAACAAACCTACACCCGAGAAAAGCCTGCAAATCGCGGGCTTTTTTATTGCCTTTCGAGGTCAAATGAAAACACTAATTTTATGCCTCGCGATTGCGGGGCTATCCGGCTGCGCATCGTCAGTAATCATGCCCGACGGCTCAAAAATGTCCGAGGCTGTCTACGCGCACCGGCTGAGCGTCGAAGCTTACGAAACGCGCGCCAATCAAGCCACAAGCTGCGATGCGGCTGCGGCTGGCATTGGTGACGCGCTGGGTCGCGTAGCCGCCTTACTCGCGTGCGGACAGCGCGTAGCGGGCAACGGCGGCGCACAGGTGCCGCAATACATCGCACCGCCAACTTTTCTTGACCGCGTGGTGCAATTTGCGCCCTTAGCTTTGGGCCTCGGGCAGATCGTCGCATCTGACCGCGCTAACGCCCGGCAGACTGAGGCAGGCGTGCAAATGGCGGCGATTGGCGCGCGTCGTGAGCTTGGCATTGTCCAGGCCGCAACGGGCAGCAATGAGCGCATCGCAACGGGCGGATTCAGCGCCGTGGGCAATATTGCGGGGGCTGGATTTTCGGCGCTTGGCAACGCGGCAACATCGGCAAATTACGCCAGCGCTGAAAATTCGCGGGCTTGGGCTGTGTCTTTAGCCAACTTGCCGCCGACCACTCAAATTATCGCAGGCCGGGACGTGATCCAGGCGCGCGATTTAGATCAATCTTTCACTGCTGGTGATCGCATCAACGGCAGCGGCAACCGGCTACGGAACAACGTTAACTGCACGGCAACGGGCGGCAATGGCGCGCCCGCAACGGCTGGCAATAACGCGGCAACCGGCACGACTAGCCCATTCAGCGCTGGCTATAGCCCGCTGATTAACGGCGGCGATGGTGCAGCAGGTTCCAACAATTGCGGAGGCGGTTAATGGAAAACGCTGAGGCGCTAGAGATTTTGCAAAAGCACAACACATGGCGACGAGGGCAAAGCGAAAAGCCTACGCACCCTAAGCTGTTGGGCGAGGCCATCGACAAAGCCGTCGAAGCGCTGGCGCTGGTGGAGCTTAAAAAGTGATTTCCCGCGACCTAACCTTACTTCACGCAGATTTTGCGAATCGATTAGCAAAAGTGTGTGCGGATCTAAAGCAACGAAGCATCCCGCTTGAAGTTTTTGAAGGATTCCGCAGCGCTAATCGCCAAGCCGAGCTATACGCGCAGGGCCGCACTTTGCCCGGCAACATCGTTACAAAAGCTAAGCCGTGGTCATCTTTTCATCAATACGGCCTAGCGGTCGATTTCGCGTTAAAAATACGAGGCGTGTGGAGCTGGGACAATTCACGCGAAAACGAGGGGCACTGGCGATCTTTGCACGCGATTGGCGAAGAATACGGGCTGCGCGCGCTCAATTTTGAATTGGCGCACCTTGAATTCGCCGGCACATCTAGCGGCCTTTTGTCCAATGGGGCTTACCCTGCTGGCGGCGGGAAAATTTGGGCCGAAACACTGCGCCAGGCAATAAAAGATTACCCCTTGGGCGCACCTCGCCCGCCAATGGTAAACGCGTGAAAACGAGGGTCAAGGTGCAAAATAATTCAACAAATTCCGGTAGCTCAATTGGCAGAGCGGCGTCCTCCAAAGTCGCAGGTTCGAGGTTCGAGTCCTCGCCGGTTTGCCAAATAGCATGAGCGAAATCGCCCGCGCCCTAATCGCCGTGCTTTTGTTTGTTGCTGGCATAGCGTGCGGCCGATTCGGCGGCGCGTGGTTAGATGGCACCTATATTTCGCGCACCGATGCCGATTTTATTGCACAAGGGCGCGTCGACGAAGCCGCGCTTACGGCGGTCAAGATTAAGACTGCGAACGATGCGACTAGAGCGGCGCTCGCTAGGGTGCAGGCTCCGGCGCGCGTGATTAGCTACGAGTGCCCGCCTGGTGCTGGGGCGGTTAGTAATGATGCTCTTGCGCGGCTTCGGGATGCGTCGAAATGATTAGAAAAAGCCTGATTCTATTGGCTTTGCTCATGGCGTCAGGGTGCAGCATATTCAGCAAAGCACCGCCACCCGCAAGCGTCGTGTGCCCAACCGCATCGATGGCGTTGTGCGACGTATCAAGCCCGCCAATACCCGACGCAATGGCCGCAGACGATGCCATTGACCGCGCGATCTATCACTTAGCGCAACGCAACGAATGCGCGCAACTCAATGCCGCGAAGCTCGCGTGCTTGACTCAAACGAAAGGGAAGAAATCTAAATGAAATTTTTTGACAAAATCAAATCGCTATGGATCAACCGCAAGTCCAAGATCCGACGCGCTCGCATACGCGCGCTGGAGGCAGGCGAGGCGGTGCTTAGCATCGTCGTTGATGCGGCAGGGCTAGCCAATCAAGTGCTAGACGCAATGCTGGCAGTAGAGGCCGTGTTCGGCGGCGCGCTTAAAGGCAATCAAAAGGCGCAGAAAGTAATCGAGATGCTAAAGCGCACTGACGAAACAATCGAGCACATCGAAAAGTTTGTTTTGCGTGCAATTTCTGACATGCACGACGATCTAAATGATGATGACAAAATCGGATGGGAACCGCTGTAATGAAAGGCCCAATCGAAGCCGCCGCGCTCGTAGCACTGACATTTGCTGCGACCCCGCAATGGACTAGCGCGCACGATTGGTACATGTTGCAAGGTATCTTTATGGGCGCTGCCTTGGGCGCAATCCTTGCCGACGCACCTATGACAGCGCGCGC
>JAYUUS010000129.1:0-4494 GCA_043754435.1 Rhodanobacteraceae bacterium | reverse complement strand
TTGCCGAGGCGACCAAACAAAATCCGGCTTTTTCCGTGTGCCCGGTTTTCATGCCATCCACGCTTTGATCGCGCGCTAAAAGCTGATTGCGGTTGTATTGCTTGACGTTGTTCCAGGTAAATTCGCGCACTGAGTACCATTTGTAAAAATCGCTATGGTCACGAATAATGATGCGCGCCAATTGCGCGATGTCGGCTGCGGTGCTGTAGTGATTGGGATCGCTTAAACCGGGCGCATTGGTAAAGTGGGTGTTGTTGAGCCCTAGTTTTGGCAGGTAGGAATTCATCATGGCGACAAATGCCTCCTCAGTGCCCGCCACATGCTCGGCGAGTGCGACCGTAGAATCATTGCCGCTTTGCACGATCATGCCGAGAATTAGCTGTTCGACCGGAATTTTATCGCCCACTTTAGCAAACATGCGCGAGCCTTCCATACGCCATGCGTGCTCACTAATCGTGACCTGATCGGTCAGTTTGAGCCTGCCTGCACGCAACTCTTCAAAAATGACGTAGGCCGCCATAATTTTGGTGATACTGGCCGGCTCAACTCGCAAAGTGGAGTTTTGCTCTGCCAACACTTGGCCGGTTTCAAACTCAATCAGGATATAGCTTTTGACGGGTAGCACCGGCGCTGCAGGGATGGGCATCATGCCCGGTTGCAGGGTTTGTGGCACGGGTACTTCTGGTTTTGGTACTTGAGGTTTTGGTGCCTCGGGTGTAGGCACTGCCGGCGTGGCAGTGGGTGCGGGCGCGGCAGGCTGTGCCCCTGCGTGGGTTGCAAGTAGGAATACGCACGCACAAATAATACCGCGCGCAAATAATTTGGAGCTATTGAATAGAGAAGGCATGCCGAACTTTAAAAAGGGTGACTGACGAATGACGGATGGTGCGCTATTGAGCAATCACTTTCGGGGCCGCAAAACCGCTCGCTTTTAGCTTTTGACTCAGGCTGTCCGCATCGGCTTTACCATTGAGCGGCCCGAGTACCACGCGATTAAGCTGATCTTGCCCGCTGATAACCCGCGCGTCGCTGAACCCCGCATCCAAAAGCGCCACTTTTAGGGCGTTGGCGTTGGAAAAATCACCAAAAGCGCCGCATTGCAGCAAAAGCAACGGTGATTCGCTGGAAATTTGCAGCTGCGTAGAGCGAGGTGGCGCAATAGATTCGGTGTGAGCACCGGGCGTATAGCGCAGCGAGCCATCATTTAAGCCCTGCCCGTTGGATGCTAGCATCGGCATGGATGCTGTTTCGCCTGGAGTAATGGTCGTTACTTCCACCTGTGCTGTGCCCTGCTGCTGCATGCCTAGTTTAAGCGCCGCGACATAAGACAAATCAATAATACGATCGTCAACAAACGGCCCCCGGTCGTTGATGCGCACAATGATGCTTTTTTGATTTGCTAAATTGGTGACCCGCGCATAGGTTGGAATCGGCAATGTTTTGTGTGCGGCGCTAAAACTATACATATCATACGATTCGCGATTGCTCGTGAGCTTGCCGTGGAATTTAGTGCCATACCACGACGCAGTACCGCGTTCTACGTAGCCCGCACGGCTAGGCAATAGGGCATATTGTAGCCCGAGCACCGAATAGCTGGGTGGGTTGCCATAGCGTGCGATTGGCTCGTACTTGGGTATTGCCTCGGGAATTTTGTCTAAATCAAGCGGTGGAGGCGGTGCGCCATCGTAATAGCTGTGTGGCAGTGATGTGACCGGTGCACGCGATTTCACTGGGGCTGCGCCGCAAGCGGTTAATAGCAGGGCGAGCGCAATAAGGCTTAGGCGCACGCAGTAGCGTATTTGCCAAGGCCAAACACTCATTGCGTGCCTCCGTGTTGCATTTCACGCGCAATTTCACCGGCTAACTGATGCACCGCCATTGCATACAGCGGCGAACGGTTGTAACGCGTGATGACATAGAAGTTTTGAAAACTAATGAAATGCTCGGGGCCTAGCTCGCCTTCTAAAACAATCATACTGGCCTTGGTATTCGGTTTGGGTTTAGGCTGACCGCGCGTTCGTTGGACGCGATAGCCGAGCTTTGCCAGCGCATGAACTGTCGTTGTGGGTAATACGCCCATATCCGCCACGGCACTCGCATGCTGTGCAATTTTGGTATTCGCAACCACCGGTTCGCCGTACTGCCAGCCGTGTACGCTGAAATAATGCGCCACACTCGCGGTGATATCGCTTTTACTTTCCCAAAGGTCAATCAAACCATCGCCATCGCCATCGACGGCATATTTGACGTAGCTAGTCGGGATAAACTGACCGAGCCCCATAGCGCCGGCATAAGAACCCAGCGCTTTAGTGGCATCCAGCTTGATTGCCGGAGATTGCGAAAACTGCAGAAACTGGCGCAGTTCGCCAGCGAAAAACTCAGCTCTAGGTGGGTAATAGAGTGCCAGCGTGGTTAAGGCATCCAGCACCCGATATTTGCCGACATTACTGCCATAAAGCGTTTCTACGCCAATAATCGCGACAATGTAATTGGCGGGTACTTGGTATTTCGCTTCAGCGCTTGCCAATGCGGCGCGATTTTCACGCCAAAACTTCACACCGCCCGCAATTCGCGCAGGCGTTAAAAATATCGGTCGATAGTCTTTCCAGGCTTTGCCTTCCGCAGGCCTGCTGATCGCATCAATGATGCTTTGCTGATAAACCGCACTATCCAATAACGCCAAATAGCTCGCCTCGCGGGCGACGTCACCTTCGGCCGCTAATTTCGCCAATGCACGCATTCCAGGATGTTTTTCCGCACTTACTGCGGTAACGGCTTGCGGCATACTGGGCTGGGCTGGGGCATGTGCGGAAATACTGAGCAGCGAAAGCGCAAGCGTGAGCCAGCGCGCGCGTTGGTTTTGAAAAATACGCATTTTAATGCTGTTCCTTTACTGGGCTTTGTGCGCCCGGCATCGAGTTCGAGCGTGCGCGCTCAAATGCCACGGCACGCAAAATATTGACCGCCTCACTTAAGGCGTAATCGCTTTCAATGGCGGGTTTAGCCTCCTCAGCAATGATCGGCGTTTGCAAAGGCAGCTGATTTAAATGCCCCGCTAAATCTGCCTCAAACACTGGACGCGGCCCCAGTTCCATGCGCGATAAGCTTAAAGAATCCAGCGGCACGTCCGGCAAAATGCCGCGCGCTTGGATCGAGTTCCCGCTGGGCGTGAAATAGCGCGCCGTAGTCAAACGCAGGCCATCCCCATTTGATAACGGCAACAACGACTGCACCGAGCCTTTACCGAAACTTTTTTGCCCCACCAAAATGGCGCGGTGCTGATCTTGCAGTGCGCCCGCCACGATCTCAGCGGCAGAGGCGCTGCCCGCGTCAATTAAAACCACCATGGGCGCGCCTTTTAAGATATCCCCCGGCGTCGCCTTCATTTCAGTATTCGAACTGGGCTGGCGGCCTCTAGTCGATACGATCGTGCCCTGTTCTAAAAATAGATCCGCCAAACCCACCGCAGAAGTCACAAAACCACCTGGGTTACTGCGTAAATCCAATACCAAGCCATTCAAGGGTTTGCTCTGCTGCAATTTGCGTAACGCTTCTTCAGAACTGCGCACGGTGTCGTTTTGAAAGGCCGCAACCCGCAATAAACCCATACCGCCCGGTAAACGCTCGGCTTTCGCGCTTTTCACTTGGATGATTTCGCGCTTGAGCGTAACCTCAAAAGGTTCCACGCCCGGCCGCTCAATTTGCAGATTAATCGCCGAGCCAGCAGCGCCGCGCAGCAATTCAACACCCGCATAAGCGGCTTCGCCTTCAATGACTGCGCCGTCGATGCGTGAAATCACATCGCCCGGGCGCAAACCCGCGCGTGCGGCGGGGGAGCCATCCATCGGGCTGATGATTTTTAACACGCCCTTGTCAACCTGCACTTCAACGCCTAAGCCTGCGTAAACCCCGGAGGTTTCATCGGTGAATGCCTCAAGATCTTTGCGCACCAGATATTCACTGTGCGGGTCCAGACGCACCAGTAGCCCGTGAATCGCCGCTTCCATTAGCGCTTGGTCACTAATGGGCTCCACAAAACTGGACTGCACTTCGCGAAAAACTTCAGCAAACCGCGCCAGCGCCTCAACGCTTACCGCTTTACTGTCTTCTTTGCCAAGTGTGGCGGACGCGGGCTGGACGGCAGCAGCAAGGCTAAAAGCAATGGTTAGAGCAGAAAACATGGCAACATATTATGTAATTAACTTACGTTACAGTATCGCATAAGTTTTTATCGGTTTTGCGCCCACTAAGGCACTGCACAGCGCGAAAAGTTTGCTCGGCGCAGTTGCAAAACACCCCTAAATTGCCGACGCTCAAGCCCAGACCAATTGGAAAACGCACTATGAGTAGCGAATATCACCTGCACGACAACGTCGCCGTGCTGACGCTGAACCATCCACCCATCAACGGCTTAGGCCTGGAAACGCGCACGGCGCTGGGTGCGGGCTTAGCGCGCGCAGAGGCTGATCCAAATATTGTGGCGATCGTTATTGC
>JAYUUS010000128.1:0-13714 GCA_043754435.1 Rhodanobacteraceae bacterium | reverse complement strand
GTGGCGGCGCATGGACATAGCTCAGTGCGGGCTTGAGCGCTGACCAGTTAAGTGCGCTCAAAATCGCTTGCGGAATCAGCTCTAGCTCGGCACTTTCCGGCAATTCCTTAATCGCAGTGCGCACCGCTGCGGCAATACGATCTGCCGTGACGCCGTCGCATTTCGGATATACCGGCGTCAAAGCTTCCGCCATCGGTGCCGGTGCTTCCTCGGTCAAATAGCTCAGTTTTGGATGCACAATCTCAAATCCCAATGCGCTTTCCCGTACTTCGCCAAACACCCGCACCCGGGGGCGCGCGTTGAGCTTTTCCACCTGCGCCATTTGGAAATAGAAAAAGCGTAGGCGGATTCTACCGGTGCCGTCGCGCAATTCCGCCAATAGCGTGCGCCGCCCCCGAAACGATACTTCGGCGTGCTCAATCACCCCTTCAAACACGCACGCTGCCCCTGAGTGCGCCGCAGCAATCGGCGTTAAGCGCGTGCGGTCTTCATAGTGCAAAGGCAGATGAAACCACAGATCACTTAAAACGCTCAAGCCCAGTTTTTCGGCTAATAACCCGGCTAATTTCGGCCCCACGCCTGGAAGAAATTTTACCAAGCGATCGGCTGCAGACAGCGCCACACCTGCAACCGGTGCGGCCACAGGCGATTTTGACGAGGCACGCGCCGTCATTTCATCCCTGCACAAGCTGTTGGCAGACGCTTAATGTTTGTTTGACGAGTGGCTCGCAAATTCGCACGATGAACTGGCGAAAACCTCCCTGGAAACCGTTCGTGCTGAGCCTGTCGAAGCATGTAGCAGAAGCCTTCGTGATGACTTGCCGCTTCGTTAGGTATTGAACGGCTCTGTCCTTCGACAAGCTCAGGACGAACGGCTCTTTCACAGAAAACATCAAACATATCTGGTCGCTGTCAAAAGTAACTAAGCGCCACCCATTACAAAATCACCAGCACACCATCGACCTCAACCCGAGCACCGCGCGGCAAGCCTGCGACTTGAATGGTTGATCGCGCTGGATAAGGCTGTGGCACGTATTCACTCATCACTTCGTTGAGCTTGGGAAAATGCGCCAAGTCGGTCAAATACACGCCGATCCGCACCAAATCACTCAACGAACCCCCGGCGGCTATAGCCACCGCTTTAAGGTTCTCAAAAACTTGCCGCACCTCGGCCTCGAAGTCATTACTGATAAGCAGCTGAGTTGCCGGGTTCAGCGGCACTTGCCCAGATAGATAGACGGTGCGGCCAACTTTAATCGCTTGGCTATAAGTGCCGATCGCCTTTGGCGCGCTATCGGAATGGACGACAATTTTTGCCACTGGGATTCCTTAATTAAAAGATGACGGATAATTTATGACGTCGAGCTCTAGCCTAGTGCTACCGCAATAGTAGCCTGCGCCAGCCGTGGTCTGCTTGCGTTCGTGGCTTGTTTTGGTTGACGTATTCGTGCGGTAGGCATAGAAGCGAAAGATTCCTTTAAGTTTTCGCTTTTGCATCGTTTCAACGTTCACTGAGATGACCCAATCGAATCACCGCGAGAGACCTAGGACTATGCAACGATATTCAAATATATTTACGATTCTAGTGCTGTTGGCGTCCACACTGGCATGCCCGACGCTGTCAGCCGGGCCGCAAGTGCCAATAGCTGAGCCCGCAGCTGCTGCGCCATCGCTCGTGATTCAGCGCTGTGTCCAGCCGATCACGATTTTGATTAGCGACCCACAGTACCCAAAGGGTGCGGTAACGCATCGCGCGCATAGCTGCGGTTCTGGACTTATCGACGCTGTGTTTGACGAAACTACCGATGCCGAGCGAGCGCTAAAGCGTTTTGGACACTCCGTATTTGTCAGCGAGAGCAAAGCCGGCTACAGCGTTAAACTAGAGTTGCAAAACACCAACATGCGCAGCATCGCGTATGCCCTAGATCACATCAACGCCGACGGCGTGCTACGCAAACTGTCTAGCAAATCGGCCTCAGCGCCAGAGCTTAGCGTGGCCATATCACCCCGCGTGTCCGACGATTTTGCGATCTCGATCTACGATAAGGGCGTTGATGTGCAGATCATGTTGGCAGCCTTGGCGCGCGTGCCCGGGCTAAGAATTGACGGCATGGAGCTCATGCAAAGCCATCAGGCCGTCAGTTTCTTTTTTCACGACATTCCCGTCGCCGAGCTTTTTAGTTTGCTGGGCGACGTATCAGGTGATCTGCTCGTAAGTCGGCTGGGGGAAAGTCACTTCAGCTTTTCTAAGCCGCCGCGTTGGCAAGCGTTTTGCGCATTAGAGGGCGAAATTTACGCCCAATTGGGCAAGGCAGTTAGCGCCGAGGGCAAAATCCCCGATCCAGAAAAATTAGCCGCATTGTGGGATCAATTGATCGCGTTTGCCAAGCCAAATAGTCCGCTCAGTTACGGCGACCGTATGGTTCATGCGGTTAGCGAGCGCGCGCTGTTGGCAGATTTGTTAGGGGATCGTGCGCGCGCGGAACAGCTGTATCGAATGTTGCTCAGTATTCGCGAACAACAATACGCGCGGGATACGCTAGCGCTACAGGGCACTTTGCTGGATTTGGCAAACGTGCTGCATATTGGCGGTAACGATGTCGAGGCGCGTATATTGTTGGTGCGCGCGAGCCAGCTGCAGCAAGCGCCCACTTCAATTGCAAGTTTTGAACGCAATTTATTGGGGTTGCAAATTCACGAACTCTTATTTGCACTAAAAATGCCATCGCCCAGCGAAAGCAAAACAGCGCCCAGTCAAGGCAATACACCCATCGTCGACGCGCCAAGCGAGGATAAGCGAGCAAGCGAAATTGCGAGCTTGACTTACCTTTCGACGCAGCACCTCCGAGACGGCAAAACGCAAGCTGCAGCCGATGCGCAACAGCAGGCTTTGGATCTATACCGATCCGCGTCCGAAGATCAGTCACGGGGGGCGTCAATGCAATACGGTTTTACGATTGCCGCCAATCAACTTGCATTATGCCGCGCCCGCTTTGATTCACAGACCGCGATAAATGTCGCGGAAGCACAGCAAGACACGCTGGCAAGTTGCCCAAAAAATCTGCCCGCAGCGCAATGTGTGCCACAGATCGCTAGGCCAGCTTTACTGGACGAGAGTTGTATCGGTGACTGGACGGAGCTAACGTCGCGTTTCAAGGACAATTTCTACGCTGAACACGGCTACCGATTCCCGATGTCTGCGAGGAATTCGGCGCTAAAGTGGTGTGGGCCTGGGGAGTGCGAGTAATATGCGTTAACGCCTCGAACAGATGCACGCCAATGTACACTAAATCACTGAATGAGCCACCAGCCGTGGCCACTGCCCTCAGATTTTCGAAGTCTTGGCGCACCTTAGCGACGCTGATTTAATCGCCGCAAAATTTGCTGTACTGAACTATTTAAGCTGCAAGCGCAATGCCTCCAATTTCTTTTGCCGAATGAGTTCCGGCGAGGCGCTGTTATCAAAACCATAAAGCGTTTGCTCCCACGAACCGTAGGTCGGGTTTGCAATCATGATCCACCGGCTGCCCCAGTAGTCAGAAAAATCGGTGACTAGCCGACGACGCGCGTCAGGCGTGGCTTTGTAGCCTTCATTAAAATCGCCCAAATTGTCGCCGACCAACATCACAAGGCGATATTTTTTCGCCGCAAGCGCGCGGCGCTGGCCCTTGGTGTCCATGTCATGAGCTTTGTCGCGAAATAAAAAGGTCGCGCCGTTGCTGGTGTCAGAAAAGCCCAGTGCGGCAAGGTTTAGTCTTGTCACTTCAGTCAAGCCGACATCGCGATTGCTCAAATAAATAACGCGTACGCCGCGTGAGTTCGCGAAGTTGGTAAATTCGCGCGCTCCTGGCACCGGTAGCGCGGCTTTTTCATTGCACCATGCGGTCCAATTCGCTTCTGCAAATACCGCATTCGACTTTACCAAACGTGCTTGAAACGCCGAGTTATCCAGCATGGTTTCGTCGACGTCGACCACCACTGCGGGCGGCAGGCTGCTAAAGTTGCCGGTTTGTTCCACTGCCGCAGTCATGGTTGGCTGCTTAAGCAACGTCTCCAACGCTGTTTGCGCAAGCTTATAGCTCTGTAAGGAATTCGCGTGATATTCCGCCGCGGTTTGCTGCCAAAGTACGGCATTTAAGTTATCAGAAGGTGCCAATGCGGCCATCATCGGCTTACTTTCTACAACTGCAGCCGTCGCAGGCTTTGGATCAACAACCGATTTATCAGCGGCCGTTGTGGCGCAGGCGTTTAGAAACAGTGCAGTGATCGCGCTTAAAACAAGGGGAATGGCTTTGTTTTTCATAGTCAACTTCAGCGATGGGATAAGTCGAAATCTTAGCACGCGGCATTTTGCGCCGATGTGTCAATCCGCAGCTTCAATCCGCCTTGTCAGAGCGCGCCAGATCTAATTGCTGCCGATCTAATCTCTGCTGGGCTAAGCGCGCTTTGGTGATTGCATCGCGTGCAATTTTGAGTGATTTGTCCCGTTCCCGCATGCGCTCAATCGCGGCGATTTTTTCTTCCCAAGTCATTTTGATTGCATGCTCGCGCCATGCCAACTTCCGGCGCACAACAAAGGCCTCGAATTCTTCGGGTTTAAGTATGTCGTTGGACATAGATTTCCCAGCGATCCTGAAGGTTGTGAGCTGCAATCAGCGCATTTAACGCAAGCGTCGAACAAGCACCCGACGCGATCAGCGCGTCAACTCGCTGATAATCCTTTGCGCGTCCCAATTGCAGAGCAATCGCCGCTAAATAATCTGCAGAAATAACCGGGACTTGAATCGACTCGAAGTTTTGCATGGATGCATTCAGCACCGCAGCTTCGACCAATGGATTAAATGCGGGCAAAATTTGTACCGGCCAGCTGCCAATGATGATGTGTTCATTATGGACGCGCCCGCCTAGCGTCTTGATGCGATCGTAGAGTGGCGTAAGCAACACAAAACCCGATGCTTGGGGCGTGATAAAGGCAAACACGTCGAGATCCTCCGTGACCACGGCCTCAACATAAAAACTTGCCGCAATCGCGCCGCCAATCGCGAAGCGCTGTAGCAGCGCTTCGTTTTGGAGTTGTAACAGGGTTTCAAGAGCTAATCGCATACCTAGATACTAGCAAAATCATTGGCAAAACTAGGCAGGATCTAAAATGAGGATGGCACAACTTTTTGCTCCGGCTGCGTTATGGTTGCGTTTTTGCGCGTACGCAAAGCACGAACCCAGCGGCCCAAGTCATCAAAAATCGCATACATTGTTGGCATGACTACCAAACTAACCGCCGTGGAAAAAATCAGTCCGCCGGCAATCGCGCGCGCCATCGGGAAGTACGGCGGGCCATCGCCACCGCCGCCAATACTGGTAGTGCCAAAACACAGCGGCCCCAGGCCCATCACGGTGCATGCGGTGGTAATCAAAATAGGGCGTAAGCGTTCTTTGCCGCCCAAAATCAAAGCTTCTGCGCGCGCTACGCCTTCCCGGCGTAAATTATTGACGTGCTCAATCAACACGATGCCGTTATTCACCACCACGCCCATCAAAATCATGATGCCGATGAAGGCCATGACTGAAAAATTAGTCCGCCAAATCAGAAAAGTCCAAAATACACCCGTGATGGAAAACAGGACACTTATTAAGATCGAAAGCGGATATAGGAAGCTTTCAAAAAGTGCGGCCATCACCATATAGATCAGCACAAACGCAAGCAGCAAGTTGAAAACCATTTCCGCGCCTGCTTTCGCTTGATTTTCAAAGCCTCCGCCGTAACTCAAGCCATATCCAGGTGGAAATGGAAAGGTTTTAATCGCAGCATCAATTTTTTTACGCAAAGCGTCCAAGGAATCACCCTCGCCCTTGGTGGCGCGAATGGACACACTGGTACGCCCATCTTGACGATTGATTGCTAATGGGCCGGGCGCATTGCTGATGGTCACAAGTGCATCCAGTGGCACACTTTCACCATTCGGGCGAGTCATGCGCACCTGCTTAAGCGTATCCAAAGAAATACTTTCCGAATCTTTAAAACGTAACCACATCGGCACTTCGCCGTTGTCGGTGCGAAATTCACGCATGGGCGAGCCACGCATCGCCACCTGCACCGTACTGGCAATTTGTTGCGCAGTAAAGCCGAGGCTAGCCGCCCGCGCCCGATCAATTTGGATGCGGATTTCTTTTTGATCGTTTCCTAAATCGCTGCGCAGATCTTTAAGCTCGGGCACCTTTGCCTGCAAAAAGCGCACGATGTCTTGCGATAGCGCGCCTAAAACCTCACTGGAGTCGCCCCCGATTTGCAACTCAATTTTATCATCGTTATTGCCGCCGCCACCGCCGCCAAAGCCACCGCCATCCCCAAAATTGGGCTTACCAATGGCAAACACCGGCATGGTTTTCCGAATTTCTTCCTGCAGCTGCTCGGGCGTTAATTGACTATTCGCGGCGTCGATCATTTGGATACGCGTGCCCATCCCTTGATCGCCGATGTAGGTGTAGACATTTTCAATTTCAAATTTGGTTTTGTTTTTCAACAAAAATTGCTCAAAAGCACGGCCTGCCTTCTCAAGTTCTGGCAGCGGATAGTTACCTTCAACTTGCCAATTTGCCCTAAAGGTTCGGTCCACGGAACCCTTAAAAAAGTCAAACGTAATGAACTTAAGCGGAATCGCGGTGCTGGCAATCACCAAAACCATTGCGCCCACGGTTTTCCAGCGATGCGAAAGCGTCCAGCGCAATAGCCGCGCATAGCTTTCTTTCCACCGCTCGACGATCCTAATTTGACTCAAGCCTTTGGGCGGCTGCGTGCGCGCGGCCAGCATCGGAATAAGGCTGACGCTTACCAGCCAGGAGCACAGCAAGGCAATCGTTAGGGGAATCGCGACGTAGTAGAGAAAAATACCCACTTGCGTGGTGCTGCCAAAAACATTGGGCAAAAATACAATAATCGAGGTCAGTGTGCCTGCAGAGACCGCTAATTGCACTTTTCGGGTGCCTTCAATCGCGCTCGCACGCGAATCGCCGGGATTTTTTTCACGTTCTTGATAAATGCTTTCTACTACCACCACCGCGTTATCAACCAGCATACCGACGCCAAGCAGCAGGCCCATCATCGTCAAAATATTGAGTGTCAAGCCAATAAAATACATTGCACCCAAAGTCATGGTCAGGCAGATCGGCACAGCTAAGGAAACCATCAGTGTGCTCGGCCAATGGCGCAAAAAGAAATACAGCACCAGAAGTGAAAACAGCGCGCCTTCCCAACCGGATTTCACCAGTTCACCAAGCGAGCTTTCAACGCCCTGCCCCTGATCCTCCACCACAATCAAGTTCACGCCCGGCAATTCCTTACTGATGCGATTGATTTCCAGCATCACCAAGCGGCAAACCTCGACCAAATTCGAGCTGCGCTCACGGTTGACGTCGACGCCAACGGCATAAATGCCGTCCAAAATTCTAATTGCGTCAGTCTTTTGCGCTTTTAAGCGAATTTCGGCGATATCGCGCAGCCGAACGCCGGTATTCGTCACTTGTAGCGCACCTATTTCTTCCAAGGTGTTCAATTCACCGACCGGCTGCACCCGAAAGCGCTGATTTGCATCGTGAATCAAACCAGCCGAGACCGAAAAATTGCTGCTCGCTAATTTTTGCGCCAGCTGGTTCAAATCCACATGGAATGACGCAATCCGCTCCGGCAGCAAAGATACTTCCACTTCTGACGGCTCAACCCCGGCAATATTGACGCTAGCCACACCTGGAATGCGCTCCAGCGGGCGTTTTAGCTTGCGATCCAGAAAGTCGTATGAATGGCTCAAATCGCGGCCGTTTGAGGTTAAGCGAATCGTGATCGCCGCTTGGTCATTGGTGGAAAATTTCTGCACAAATATGCGCTGCACGTCTGCCGGCAAATCAGGCCGCGCAGCGTCAACTTTTTCGCGCACCTCCGCCACTTTCAGTTTCAAATTTTTATCGAATGAAAACAGCATAAAAAAAGTCGCACCGTTTTCATTCGCTTGCGCATACAAATTTTCAATGCCGCTGATCGTGGCAAGCTGCGCTTCGATTGGGCGCACGATATCGCGCTCAACCTCACGTGGCGATGCGCCCGGATAAGGCACGTTGACCAAAATAAAAGGCGCATCCACTTCCGGGAAAAACTCCAGCTTTAACAGTCGCGCGCTAAACAAACCGAACACGAAAAAGCTGATGAAAATCATAATCGCCGTGACCGGGCGCTTGAGTGAGAGTTCGGCAAGCGTCATAAATTACTCCGCAACCTGCACATGCTTGAGCATATGCGCAGGCAAACTAGCGCGCCGATCAATCAGCTGATACAGCACCGGCACTACGATCAGCGTTAACAACGTTGAAAAAGTGAGCCCACCGATTACCGTAATCGCAAGCGGCGCGCGCAACTCCGCACCCTCGCCGGTGCCCAAAGCCATCGGCAAAAACCCCACCAAAGTACACAAGGTGGTCATGACAATCGGGCGCAGTCGGGTCAAGCCACCTTGAATCAAAGCGTCATGTTTGGGCATGCCGCCGGCACGCAGTTGGTTCACCCGATCAATCAACACAATCGCGTTACTGACCACAATACCCACCAACATAATCAACCCGATAAAGACAATCACGCTCAGCGTGGTGTGGGTTAAATACAGCGCATACACCGCCCCAACCAGCGCCAGCGGCACCGAGAACAGGATTAAAAACGGGTGCAGCAAAGACTCAAACTGCGAGGCCATCACCAAATACACCAGAAAAATTGCCAGTGTTAGCGCAATCAATAGGGAATTAAACGAGGCCTGCATATCCGAGCTTTGCCCCGCGACTTTGCCAATCATATTGGCCGGTAAAGTCATTTTCGCCAACAACTGACGCGCGCGCTCGGCACCCGCACCCAAATCGGCACCAACCACAGTCGCACTGATGACCGCAACCCGCTCTTGGTCGTTGCGGCGAATTTCAGCGGGGCCCTCGGTGATCTCAACGCGTGCAACGGACTCCAATGTGGAGGGCTTGGCACTCGTTGGGTTGATAATGATGCGTTTAACCGCATCGAGCGAATCCCGATCCAGCTCGCGGGCGCGCACTAGCACGTCAATTTTACGATCACGCAACGAATAGCGCGTGGCCACTTCACCGCGCACTTGGCGCACCACTTGGTCGGCAACTTCGCGCGTACTCAAACCCAACGCTGACACTTTATCTTGATCGAAATACAGCCGCACTTCCGGCGCACCCTGCTCTAGCGAGCTTTTCACGTCAACAAACAAGGGGTCAGCGCGCATGATCTTGGCGAATGCGTCCGAGCTTTTCTTTAAAGCGTCCAAGTCGTCACCAATGATTTCCACTTCCAGCGGCGTGGCAAAAGAGAATAGCTGCGGCCGTGAAAATTTCGCGTCAGCGCCGGGAATTTTCGAGGTCAGCGCGCGAAATTGCTCGGTAATCACCGGCTCGGCGCTGCGCGGGGTATTGACCGGCATTTGAATCATCATGCGCGCGACGTTTTCACCGGAATCAGTTGGGCTTGCGTCTAAGCGCGTGCCGGAACCGCTGGTCGCATACAAACTATCAACATTCGCCCCACCCTTACCCGCTTCTTGCAGCGCCTGCATGCGCGCATCGGTTTGCGCAAGAGGCGTGCCGGGCGGCAGTTTTAGATCCAGCTGCAAGCGGCCTTGGGCAAATTCTGGAATCAGCTCAACCCCCAATTTGGGTGCCAAATACAGCGCACTGGCAAAGCTCGCGATGCCAATTAACAGCACCGGCAGCGGGTTTTTGAGGGAGCCACGCAAGAGCGCGATATAAAACCGCTCCAGCGCAGAGAAGCAAACCATTACCACTTTCGCCGGATACGACAGCAGCCAAGCGATGCCCCGTCCAATGGTGCGGGGGATAGCGACAATAAAGCTAAAAATTGCGCCAAAAACACGACTGATCAAACCGCGCTTTCGGGTATCCGCCGCTGCAATTTGGTCGTCCGCAAAGCGGCCTTTGGATTCCCCCTCAAGCGAGGCCAACATGGGGATCAAGGTAATCGCGACAAATAAGGAAATAATCATGGCGAACGTCACCGTCAACGCCTGATCGCGAAACAGCTGGCCGGCAATGCCTTGCACAAATACCAGCGGTAAAAACACCGCGATATGGGTCAATGTTGATGCCGTAATCGCCATACCAACTTCGCTGGTGCCCTGCACAGTCGCTGCCACCACGCCCAAACCCTTATCCCGCAGGCGTTTGATGTTTTCCAACACCACAATCGCGTTATCCACCACCATACCGGTGGCAAGTGCGATGCCGCCCAAACTCATGACATTGAGGGTGATGCCAAACTGCTGCATAAAAAAGAACGAGGCAATAATCGACACGGGCAAGGACAGTGAAATGACCACCGTCGCCCAGCCATCGCCTAAAAATAGAAAAATAATCAGCACCGACAAAATGCCGCCAAAAACGGCTGCCTCTACGACTTCGCTGATCGAGCTTTTAATAAAGCGCGATTGATCTTCAATTTTGGTCAACTTCGCCCCTTCCGGCAGCTGACTGCGATCCCCGTCGGCTTTGCCAGGATCACGCGCAGCGCGCGCCTTATTGGCCGCAATCTGGCCCACACTGAGATCGTAGTTTTTGTCGATGCGCTGTAAAACCGCCTTTACCGCTGCCGCGACCGCAACGGTATTTGCGTCACCTTCTTTATAAACGGCAATTTCGACGGCCTCACGGCCATCAATGCGAATAATCGCTTCGCGCTCTTTGCTGCCTTTCACCACGGTGGCGATTTCATTGAGCCGCACCGGAACATTTTGCCCATCCGCAGCGGGGCGAGTCGCAACCACTAATTCGCCCATCGCCTCAGTGGAATCAAATTGCGCGACCGTGCGCACTAAAAAGCGCTGATTCGCTTCATCCAAGCGCCCGCCCGCTAAATTAACGTTTTCAGCGCCCAGCTTGCTAATCACGACACTGGCATCAATCCCCAGCACGCTGAGCTTTTTCGCATCTAAGGCCACTTCAATTTGTTCTTCCAAACCACCGGCAATTTTCGCGGTCGCAACACCGCTAATCGGCTCCAGGCGCTTCTTCAGCTCCTCTTCGGCGTAAGTGCGCAAGCCTTGCAGCACAATCGGATCATCGCTGGTACTGGTCAAGCCTAGCCGCAATACCGGTTCAGTTGATGGATTAAAGCGCAGCAGCAAGGGCTTTTTTGCCTGTAGCGGCAGTTGCAATAGTTCCAACTTTTCACGCACGTCCAAGCCCGCCGCGTCCATATCCGCGCCCCAGGCAAACTCCAACACCACATCCGACTGCCCGGTGCGCGAAATGGAGCGCACTCTAGCTACGTTTTTTACCGTGCCGATCACTTCTTCAATCGGCTTGCTAATGAGGGTTTCGATTTCTGCAGGGGCCGCACCCGTGTATTCAGTGCGTACCGTCAGCGTTGGATAGCTTAAATCCGGCAACAAATTGACTTTGAGCTTGCTCAAGCCAATCAGCCCGAACAGCACCAAAGCAATCGTCACCATCGCGATAGTGACGCGACGCTCGGTGGAGAATTTAATCAGACTCATCGGCGCTATTTCGCTTTCGCAGTTTCGCTAGCCGGCGCTTTTGCAACTTCGGGCTTCGAAGTGTCTGGCGCAGTCGGTTTGGGTGTGGGCTTTGCCAACTCAACCGCCTTCGCCGCATTCACCACTTCCACTAAACTGCCTTCACGCACGGCATTTTGGCCCAGCGTAATCACCTGATCGCCGGCTTTTAAACCTTCCAAAATTTCGCTGCGGCCATCGCCAGTAAAACCGACCTGCACCGATTTGCGTGCGACGCGGCCACCGGCCACTACATAAACCGCTGAGGTGCCATCTTCTGTTAGTAACGCCACGCGCGGTACCACCAAGGTATTTTCATGAGTAGCCGTTACGATATTAACGCGGCCAAACATGCCCGAACGCAAGGTTTGTGAGGGGTCTTTAAATTGCGCGATCACATCGAACGTGCCGGTTTTCGGATCCACCACCGGACTTACTCGTCCTACCGCGCCGATAAATACTTTCCCCGGCATCGCATCGACCAACATTTGCACCGATTGCCCGGCTTTAATCGCTTGCATATCGCGTTCAGGCACCGCGACGCGCGCTTCTAGCGGGTCAAAATCGTCAATGCGAAACAGCGTTTGCCCAATATTGATTTGATTGCCCAGCTTGACCAAGCGTTGGCTCAGCGTACCTGAAATAGGCGCGCGAATTTCGGTATAGGAAAGCTCAAGTGCGGCGATGTCATAGCTGGCTTTTTGCGTTTCTAAATCAAACTTGAGCTGCTCAAACACGCCCGAACCAATCAATTTGCGATTAAATAGCTCGGTCTGGCGCTTCATATCATTTTGCACTTTGCGCAAATTAGCGCTGGCTTGGGCCAAGCTTAAACGTTGGCGATCATTTTCCAACCTGGCCAGCACTGTGCCGCGCGCTACTTGCTGACCTTCTTCGACCATGATTTGCAAAATCACGCCACCCGTTTTTGCTACCACTTGAGCAACTGCCTCAGCTTCTAGCGCTGCCGTGCCCTGAAAATTTGAGCTAATTGATTCACGATTCGCCAACGCCACTTCAACCGGAATTTTCACCTCTGCCGCAGGCTTCGCATCAGCACCTTTGGCCTTTTCATCGTCGCCTTCACGCTTACAGGCTGCCAAGGCTAAAACCGAGCAGATCAACAACAAGCGAGCGTACCGATACAAAGAGGGCTGCGACATAACGGTTTCCTAATCTTAAATTAGCGCGATTAGAACCGAGTGCGGCGCTGTAGCCATGTGCGTATGGTCACGGCACTGCTATTAGTCACGGTTTGGTGAAATGCGCGCTTTTAGTTCGTTTTGACCGCGCGCAGCCAAAAATTGCGTCTCAAGCTATCAAATCGTCCAAAAACTCCGACGTGCTGCCCGCGCTGGTCACTAGCAAATGATCGCGTGCGCGAGTGCAGGCGACGTAAAGCAAATGCCGCTCGGTATCGTAAACCTCTTCTAAATCAGCGGCATCTCCGACTGCCTCAACGCGCTCTTGTGAGGGAATAACTTCATCATCACAGGCCATTACCGCAACCGCACGAAACTCTAGGCCTTTGGCGAGCTGCATCGTACCAATAGCGACCGCACCGTCCGTGGTTTCCACATAGTGATCCAGTAGCCTAAAAGCTAAGCCCGACGCCCGCACCGCTGCCTGCGCGCGTGGCAATTGCGCCTCCGAGCGCACAAACACACCTACACCTTGCAGCAAACCATCGGCTTCGCTTTGTTCGCGCAACCACGCCGCTACGAACCCGATTTCCTCACTTTCAGTTTTAAATGATCGAACTAGCGGTGCTGGGCCATTAAAGACGGAAACAGTGTCATTGCGAATTTCGCTATTGCCATCGACATCACTGACTTGAGCATCGAGTAAACGATCCGCCTGCATCCTGATTTGGTGTGAGGTGCGGTAATTAATGCGCAAATTCCGCGAACGCCCGCGAATATCAACACCTAGGGCCCTCCATGAAAACGGTGTTTGAAAGATGCGTTGGCCCAAATCACCGGCAAAAAACAGCGCGTTGCCATCACCTTTAATCATCAACGCCGCCAAAAATCGCAGGTGCGCAATGCTGAGATCCTGCGCTTCATCCACTACTACGTAATCGAAGGGGGCTTTTTTGCCGCCTGCCAAAGCTACGGTCAACGCTGCCGCCAGTT
>JAYUUS010000127.1:0-13742 GCA_043754435.1 Rhodanobacteraceae bacterium | reverse complement strand
CGGAATGCAAGCATGCTAGCATTCCTGCATGTCACCATGCCAGAATGCTGATACATGACTATAATTATTTCCGTGCTTTCCCAAAAAGGCGGAGCCGGCAAAAGCACGATTTCCCGCCTACTCGCCGTGGAAGCGGCGCGCCTCGGCAAGCGCATCAAGATTGCTGACCTCGATCTCACGCAGGCCACCTCGGTCTCTTGGAACAATCGGCGCATGCAAGCCAAGCGACAACCTGCGGTAGAAGCTCAGACCTTTGGTGCAGTCGCCCAAGCGCTGCGTGATGCGGCAAGCTTTGACCTCATGGTTATTGATGGTGCACCCAGCGCCAGTCGGGCTGCGCTTGAGGCCGCGAAGGCTTCAGTACTTACCATCATTCCTACCCGGCCTAGTCTTGACGATCTACGCCCTGCCCTCGCGTTCGCACGCGATCTGGAGCGCAATGGTATTGCGCCGGATCGGATCGTCTTTGTCCTAAACCAAACGACAGACAGCCAAGCCGAAATCAACGATGCGCGTGCCAGCCTAGAGAAAGCTGGTTTCCCGATGGCTGAGGCAGTAATCCCCTACAAGACCGGCTATAGCCGCGCCCTCGATGACGGGGCCGCGCCTAGTGAAGCTCGCCACCCTGCGCTGCAGGGCAAAGCACAGACTGTAGCCAGTGAGCTGTTCGCCTACTTAAGAACCCTGGAAGGAGCCGAAACATGGTGAAGCGCGTAGAACGAGTTGAGTCCCGAGCGAACCCAAAAGCAAGTCTGCTCGATGTGGCACCCATGGCGCTCACGACATCCAAACCAGCCAACACAAAGGTTCCCGTGCAGTTGAAGATATCTGCGGAAATGGCCCGCGAATTCCGGGTGTACTGCGCGGCACGGGACCTAGAGCTTTCAGAGGCTTTCGCCTTGATGTTTGAGGCTTATAAGAAATCCGTCGGCTGATTCATCTCAATCTAAGTTTGGCATGCCAGGAGGCTAGCATTTCAGCATGCTAGAAGTGTCTTGGGTTTGATTGGAGTCGCCTCAGAAAACGGAATTTAAAGCACGCTAAGCCTCAATCTTGCCCAGCCATCAGGATTATGCGTGCGTGGAAGCTGGAATCCAGCGATACAGCGTTGGAACTGACACGCCCAGGTTCTTGACCACATCACGTGTTGCAGTACCTGGGGTCGCCTCAGAAAACGGAAAAAATCGTACGCTAAGCGTGCGCGGATGCTGGAACCCAGCGGTACAGCGTAGGGAGAGATACACCGAGGTTCTTCGCCACGTCCTTGGGCGGCACGCCACTCACCAATAGTTTCTTGGCCGACACAATCTTGCTGTCGGTCATCTGCCGCTTGCGGCCGCCCTTGCGGCCAAGCTGACGGGCCACATCCAGACCGGCGCGCGTGCGCTCAACGATCAGCTCGCGCTCCATTTCGGCTAGGCTGGCCATGACATGGAAGAAGAACGACCGGATGGTGTTCCGGTGTCAATAGCATCCGTCAGGCTCTTGAACTGCCCAGCTTGTGCAACGCGCCGACCAGATCGACCAGCTGTTTGACGCTACGGCCCAGCCGATCCAGTTTACAGACGACGAGTGTGTCGCCTTCACGCATCATATCCAATGCCTTGGCGAGTCCAGGACGTTCGGCGCGGCTGCCGCTGATCTTGTCTTCTAAGATCCGCTTGCAGCCGGCCTGCGTCAAAGCCTCGATTTGAAGGTCGAGATTCTGATCCTGCGTTGAAACCCGCGCGTAGCCAAGCAACATGCCGGACTTCTCCTTTTTCTTAAAACCCATTGCTACGGAAATGGTTTGAGAATACTGTTTCAAGGTAGGTTTGTGAGAATGCAAACAGCTTGATCCTGCGTGCTGGGCGGCTGTCGCGGTCACGCTTCTCAAAAACCTTCGTTTTCAAGAATAAGTAGGCGCATGCCCCGCATTCTCTCCTGTCCACTGCCGACCGAATCAACCTGGATATTGCGTACGATTTTTTCCGTTTTCTGATGCGACCCGGATTGGGCAGCGCGAAAAGCCACGATAAAATATGTTTCCGAGGCTTTCGCCCCAGCAATTATGGCTTGCGTAGCAAATCGCTTTCGGCGTGCGCGTCCACCATCGCAGCCATGAACTCGCCCACCTTTTTTTTATGGGCCTGAGCACTAATGTCTAACTCTGCTCTAATGGCTGTTTCATAAATATTCGCAGCTGGCAAATTACTTGGTGAAGTGAATGCCAGCGCTATCTGATCAACCGTTGTAGTGAAATTTCCTTGAAGATCTAAGGTTCGAGTTTGTCCCGTCAATGCCTCAGGGCCAACGTCATACCAAAGTAGGGGGTCAAATTTGACTAGCGTTGACACTGGAACCCAGCGGTACGAATTTTTCCGTTAAATGTCGCCGCCATTAACTCTGGAAACAGCGCGCGTTCTAGAATCCTTTTTCTGAAGCGACCCTAGTTCTTCGTATCGTATTCCAGGACGATCAGGCCGTCCCCTCCCGTGCCTCCATGGCCCCCAGAGTTTCCGTCGTTTGCTCTGGCACCACCACCACCGCCCCCGCCAGCCGCCGTTCCGGCCTTTTTCACGGCGAGGGGATCAAATACATTGATTTCACTATTCTGGCCGTTCTGTCCGTCTCCACCCATTCCAATGGTCGATCCGGCGCCCCCACCGCCACCGCCACCACCGAAATTGTCGCTTCGACCGCCACCGATGCCACCCAAACCGCTGTTCCCTGATTTTGGCCGAAACTGGCCGTCAAGGCCGCCAGCATCCGAATTCGTTCCGCCGCCAGCGCCCGCCGTCCCTGCCCCCCCCGGCTTTCCGCCACCTGACTGAAAATTACCACCGCCACCGCCGACGCCGCCCAGCGCCTCAGCTTGGAGGAATTTAGTCAGTCCCCCAGTTTCACCAGTATTCCCGTTGTTCTGGCCTTGTCCAGGGGACCCTCCGGGACCGCCCCCACCAATGGTGTACTGGATCTTGGATAGGCCCTTTATAGGCACCGCCACCTCAATGAACCCCCCGGCCTCCCCCCCGGCACCTCCACCAGAACCAAGGCGGTTGCCAAAATTCCTGAAGCCGCCACCGCCACCGCCGCCACCGCCACCGGCTCCGTAGACCTTCACCGTGACCTGCGCTAACACAATTCCTACTGGGACTACCCAAATGCCTGACGAGCTGAGCGGCACCACGTGATGGACCGGTTTGGGTTTAGGTTGCATGTCAATGTCCAATTGTTACAGAAGGAGACAGACTATGTGCTCGAAACGCGCAATATTCAAACCCTTACATTAGGGTGCTCCACGGACGACAAGCGTCACTACCACCTAAAGGAATCAAAGGCGGAGCGACGTGTGCGTTTTCATGACGACATAGGCCCGATGAACTAACGGAACCGTGGCAAAGTCGTTGGAGCAACAAATACGGTGTGATCGCAATTTGCGATTCACACTCATTTTTTTGGTGCTTATGGGGGTCGCTTTGCGTTTGTTCCGTCATGAGGAAGCCAGTGTTTGCAATGGCGCGAATGATGCACGCGGCGTATTGCCTTTTAGCGACATTCACAACCTTGCCAGCCAGGTTTGGGCCGGCAACGTACAACGTACCTCTAGGTTTTCTGGATGCTCCAAGCGCCGAAAAAAACCACCGGGTTAGCGGTGGTTTTTCTTTAATACTTGTAAACCCACGTCAACTACGCATCGAAAGGCTCCGGGCGCTTTTAGATCGCACGAGTCGATCATCGTGCCGGTCTAAGCGCAATTGCACGCCCGCCATATCGCTATGAATACCGGTAAGCTGATGCTCTACGCCACGCATGCGCCCAGTTAACTCCCTCACTTGGCCCTCAATGCGATCTTGCCCTGCGCGTAATGCCTTCAGGTGCTCAATCATCATGTGTGAAACGCTATCGGTAATTTCGATACTACTACCCTATCAATAGAGCTCGACAGTCGCCGCGCATGAGAATTAAGCCGTCCTGCACCGAGCACGCCACTGCACAGCCTCTTCTGTTTGTGCCGGATAACGATCCGCCGCATCAAGAACGCTTACTGCGCAGGAAACGTACGTCGGCACCATGACGTCTGCCATATCTTTGTAGCCCCAACACCCGCGATCCACATCTAGCAAATCACAGATGACGTAGCTGTACCCTCGATGCAAAATAGCCTGCCATCGAACGCGCAAACCATCCTCTTCGGTGAGCACAGGCTCGCTTAGAACTACAACGTCTTTGTCAAAACGTGACCGATCCAAATACCGCAATAGGTCGTCGATACACTTCCACTGTTTTGAAAATTCCCAGCCCATGACTAACCCTACTCGACGCTAATGATCGTGTGCGAAAAACTACGCGCGATCTGCCAGCAGATGCCGGACTACGGCCCGATCATCAAACGCGACCGACCTGGCGGTGCTCGCGCTCGCGACTTTGTAGACATCCATTTGCTGGCGACAAAATGCAAGCTCAGCCTACAAGACGAAAATGCACAAATTTTGCTGCGCGAGATGTTCGCCATTAAGCGAGTGCCGCTAGCGTTTCTAGGTCAAATAGAACATCACCGCGACACTCACCGTGCCGATTTTCCATCGGTACAAAGCACCGTATCCGCTGGCGTCACGCTGGAAAAATTCGATGTGTATTTTGATTTTGTATTGGCGCTAGTCGCGCCGCTAAAACCCTTGTGGGACGTGTAAACGCCAGTCTTTAGCATAGCGCGTCGCACCCATGTTGTGGCTTAGGTAGAAATCGAATTCCATAGGGTTGCCACGCAACAAATCCAGCTGCTGCGCGTCATAGCCTGCGCGCTCCAAGTAGTAGCCAATCACCTGATGAAACGGATAGGTGAAGCTGAGCTTGGACAGCGTGGCGGCGAGTTTGTTGATCGACACATTTTTTTCGCGGGCGTACTCAAAGGCTTTGGCTACCTCGAACACGCCACCGGCATAAGCTGGACGCACAGCGCAATCAATCAAAGTGCGCTCCAAATCCGTCACGCGAGCCCGAACTTTCGTACCGTCTTCGGCGGTCATATCCTTTTGCGTTACGCCTAGCTGTCGGGTGTGAGTGCCCTTAATCAAATGCACTTGATACGTCTTGAAAGTGCAGACGCTTGTTGTCACGGGCGGCACGTTGGCAAACACGCGGTCTAGGGCTTCTTGCGTAAGCGTGTTTTCCCGAGGTGGTGAAGCAGCGCGCTCGCTAGTCAGGTAGACCGCATTCGGCGTTTGCACAGTCAGTCCGTGCGCACTCATGGCTGTGTAATGGCTGAAGTAAACGCCCTTTTTGAACTGGCTCATCAATTCAAGGTCACTGACCTTGCCCCAGACAAAGCAAGTTTCAGAGCGATTGGGGAACTTAAAGTTCACCATTGTGAGTTCAAGCTCGTTCTGAAGAAAATTCATAAACGTAGCCACAGTCATCGACTTCGCCAAACGCCAGAAGTCGCGTTGTTCTGAAAGCAACTGTTCCAAGTCACTTGGTTTGAAGACCCTAACTGGAAGCCTATTGAAGTGCTTCGCAATATCTGGCTTCGCTATTTGAAGGCGAGTCTTATTCACAATATGTAAGGTGCTTGAGAACGCATGCGTTCTCAAGCATAGCATTACTTCAAAAAAATCGTAAGTGCTGCTAAGGCTTATTAGGTTTTTAAATTCTAATAATATTCATATGTAACCCGCATGCGGGTTATAATACAGCAAATTTTGAATTTTGGCAAATACATGAATTTATAGTACATAACTAATTTTATGCAGCATTATTGATCATGAACTTAACCCTCAAAAAACCGCAAGCCACTCCCTTTGCACTCCCTAGCTTGATCGAGCGCTCCGGTGAACGCGCAGCCAGCCGGTTTCTAGAATTCTTCACCGCCACGATTCGCAACCCCAATACGCGCGCCGCGTACGCCCAAGCGTGCGCCCAGTTTCTAGCCGCTATGGCGGCGCATGACCTTGCATTGGAGCGTATCGAACCCGTCCACGTCGCACTCTATGTGGAACGCCTGACGCAAGAACGCGCGGCACCGACCGTCAAACAGCATCTTGCCGCCATTCGACAACTGCTCGATCACCTAGTCACCGGCCAAGTCCTGCCCTTCAATCCGGCAGCTAGCGTCAAAGCACCCAAACACGTCACGCGCGAAGGTAAAACACCGATTCTGCAGTCGGAAGAATTGCGCACGCTGTTTGCGTCATTCGATGACGATCAATTAATTGATGCGCGTGACCGCGCCATGATCGCGGTGATGGCGTATTCATTTGCGCGCGTGACGGCGGTGACGAAACTGCGCGTGCGCGACTATTACCGCCAGGGCGCACAAGCTTGGTTTTTGCTCAAAGAAAAAGGTGGACGCGAAAACAAGGTGCCTGTGCATCATCAAGCCGCGCACTATGTTGAGCGTTACCTCGAACTGTCGGGCATTGCCAGCCAGCGCGAATCGCCGCTATTTAGAAGCATGCGCGGCCGCACGGGCGTGCTCACCGATAGCGCCATGCTGCGCAGTAACGTATTCATGATGATTCGCCGGCGCACATTGGCGGTGGGTTTGCCTATTGAAATTGGCTGTCACAGCTTTCGCGGCTCCGGCATTACGAATTATTTGAGTCATGGCGGCAGCATCGAGACTGCCGCGCGGATTGCCGGGCATGCCTCGACCAGCACCACGCAGCTGTATGACCGCCGGAGCGATACCGTCAACCAAAGTGAGATTGAGCGGATTCGGTTTTAGGATTGGGCCGAATAACTGAACGCAAAATAAATTGTTTTTGGTTTTTGCGAAAAATATTGATACGAAAAATGGCTAGAAAACGATTTATAGCAGAAAGCAAAATTTTTTTGCAGCCTTCTCTTATCCTGGAGCTCTAATGCGTCGCCTCATACTCCTTTCCCTGCTCCTCGCGCTTCAGGCCGCGTTCGCCCAGGTTGCACCTGCTCCCAGTCCACGGAATGAACCTGTTGGCACGCACGACACAACCAGCGATGCGGTCGGTGCGACACCGGGAGATTTTCGCGTCGATGAAGGCGGCGCGGCCAGCTACAGCTTGCCGATTATGTCGGTGCCTGGCACGGCAGGTCTCACACCCAAGTTGTCCTTGGACTACAACGCGCGCGGCGCGGTTGGGGTGTTGGGCACCGGTTGGACGCTCTCAGGCCAGTCAGCATTTTCGCGCTGTAAGAAAACCGTTGAAACCGGCGATGGCCCTGGCCCGCATTCTGCCGTTGATTTTGGCGTCCAGGACAGCGGTGGCTTTTGTCTAGACGGCCAACGCGTCTTTGCGTCGTCGCCGCACCCTGGTGTTGTCTGCCCCAACGTCAGCGGTACACAGTCCAATATCGGTCAATATCGCACCGAAATGGATCCCGCAACGCTCATTTGTAGCTATGCCACGAGCAATAAAGGCGAAATTGGTGTTTGGCTGGTATTCCCTAAAGACGGCACGATGCGCCGATATGGCTTTGCAGGCAATTCTGGACTGCGTCCGAACAATGCTGCAACGGCAGCTGAGCTGTCTGTTGGCTACCAGATTCAAGCATTAGATCGCATTGCGGACGCGACGGGCAATACCGTCGATTTTGTCTATGCCGCAAATGTAGCGAATGGTGAGCTGCTGCTATCGGAAGTCAAATACACCGGCAAAGTTGCGGATCGGCTCGACATGAACGCCGCGTACACCCGCCAGCCCTTTGCTCGCACCGCGATGGTTTATGACACCATGCCCGTAGAAGGCCAACGCGTGGATTATTTCGGTGGTGCCAAATTTGTATTGCGCCAGCGTCTCACGCAAATCAATGTGTTTGGGCCGGCCAATAACGGCGCAAACCCGAATACTGAAACGCAGGCGCGTCGCTACAACCTGGACTATCTGCAAGCCAGTACCGGCAGCAGAATTCCGCGTCTGATATCGGTCTCCGAATGCGTGCCAGGGGCAACGGCAGCACAAGATGTATGCTATCCGCCCACGCGATTCAGCTGGAATAACGAACTCGACACTGATTTTCCAGAAGGCTTTAACGTACCTAGTTCAACGGGGAGCTATTCCAATTTATTAAATTTTGCCGTTGACTTCAAAAGCGCTGATATCGACGGTGATGGCCGCCAAGATTTGGTTTTTTTAAAAGACCGCAATTGCAGCGGTAACGGCAGCGACACCGTCGGTGCGACCGATCCTGCACGCTTTCGCTTTATGGTCGCACTTGGTAATTCCACGACCTTGCGCACACCCAGCCCAGCGAATGTGTATTCGCTGCGCGCCCCGCCCGCGATCGTTGCCCCCAACCCGCCCTGGACGTATGGAAATTGCGCTAGCAATGGCCCGGCAAGCCGCTTCGTCAGCGGCAGCAATACCCGATCCGTAGGCTGGGAATTGGTGTGGCATTTATTTGATATCAGCGGTGATGGCCGTGATGATTTGATTGCTCAACAGCGGGATGGTGCCGGTAATTACGCGTGGTTTGCCTATATCGCAGTGCCGGTCAATCCGGCGCTTTCCAGTGCCGGTTGGACGTTTGCCGAGACCGGCACGCCCCTTAATACCGGCATTACGAGTGATACGGATAGCAATTTTCTGGACTTAACGGGCGATGGTTTACCAGATTTGTTGATTGGCTTTAACACCGTTATCCCGCTGCAGCGCGTGACCGATGTCAAAAGCACTTTGGCCTTTGAATTTGGCGCAGCGCGGGCACTCAACTTTAGTGGCGTCGAGGCCGGGGAAGTCTCTTATGGGCCGAAAAATGCCGGTTCAGCGCGCGCGGGTGATTTCAATGGCGACGGCGTCGCCGATTTGATGCTTTACATTTGCATCGACCCCACTCTCGCCCCCACCGCACCCAGTTTTCACAACAGCAATACCTTGAGCGCTGATTTGGATTCGCTTGACAGTACACAAGCACCGCTCGGCAGCAATGACCGCGCCTGCACGGTGGCGGGCTCACGCAATTATTGGCTACTGACCACGACCCTGGCGCCACCCACTGGAAATATTACGCTGCAAGCGCGTCAGTGCGTCGGCGGTGGTTTGCCCAGCGCCTGTAGCAACACACGCGGTAGCATTTTGTCGGCTTCCTTTGTCGACTTTAATGGCGACAGCTTATCGGACGTACTGATCACCAAAACCGCCCCGCTCATCCAAAGCGAGCTGGCCCTGCAGTACAGCTATCGCACCAGTCTCGGCAGCAATCTCTCCGGGCAATGGCTATTGCCTGAGCAAAGTTTGAACCTCACGATTAAACGTAAGTTCGAAGGCTCAGTGCAATTGCTGGACGTCAATGGGGATCGCCGAGCTGATGTGAGTTACCAAGACGACACCACAGCGGGCAGTTTTCCGCTGCGCACCAAATTACAGTCCAGCACCGGGTTTAGCAGCAATACCTTTGTGCTCGCCGGTGACGCGCCGCGATTTAGCGCGATCAGCCCCTTGCAAAGTCTGTTATTGACACTCGACTTAGACGGCGATGGCAGCACCGAACTCATACGCTACGCGCTCAACAACAGCAGCATTAACAATCTATTGGTTTCCCGAAGCCAGCTGCGTTTTGGCGGCAATGATTACATTGTGCAGTTCACCAATGGCTTTAACGTTAGCCACAAGGTCAACTACGCGCCTTTGGTCAGCAAGTTTGTCTACGAACGTGCTTTTGATAGCCCGCGTAAAAACTGGGGCCGCAATTCCGTGGTGTTTGACGTGTTCACGCCACTCTGGGCCGTGCGCGATGCCTATTCCAGCTCGCCCGGCTGTGCGCCCGATGCACTGACTTGCACGTTTAGCGCAACCGAACTCAACGCCACTTCCAGCGTGCGCTACAGCTACCAAGGCGCGCGCGTGCAAACCGGCGGCAGAGGCTTTTTGGGATTTGCCAGTATTCGCACCGAAGATATCCAAAACAAGCTGTTGACGACGACCGAATACCGCCAAGACTATCCCTACATCGGCAGACCCAGCCGCACGATCGTCCAAAAGCTTAGCCAAGTGATTGTGGATCCTTGTTTAAACGATCCACTCAACCCCGAATGCTTTCAGGAGCCGCCCAATAACTGTGGCCCGGTGGCCTGTCGCACCAATACGGTAAACGCAGGTATCGGCCAGCCCTATCGTTTCATGAGCACTGCCGATCCGATCATTACTGACACCAGCAATACCTACACGAGCAATCCAGTGTTTGTGCCAGCGACTCAGCAAACGATTGCCGTTTACAGCGGCAGCAGTGAGGAAAAACGCTACGACTTCGCAACGCAAACCCAAACCCAGCGGGTCACCACCATTATTCAGATGGATGTTTATGGCAATCTGAAATTTCAACAGGCCACCACATTCGATCAAAACGACCTACAAACGGCCTCCACAGGACACTTAAATTTCTACGGCTGCACCGAAACACCCGTGGTTTTGGTGCCTAATCAAGGCTGCCAGTCGACCGGCGCTAAAGTGCAAGAGTGGGTACGGCTTGGTCGCCTGTCGCTAACCGGCGTGTTTGCCCAGCGTCCCGGCCAGCCCGCCAGCATCAACCGGCGCAGCACCTTCGAATATGATCCAAACACCTTGCTCCTTGTCGCCGAAGTCGAAGGTCTGTTTACACCTGCCGAGTTCAGTGCCGCCCAGCGCGAACGGCTCCACAAGCGCACCGATTACGTCCTGGATAGCGACGGTAACCGTACGCTTAGCGTCACCTGCAGCGTAGCGCATTTTGCGGATAGCGCGGCCTGCTTAGATTTGAGCCAATTCAAACAGCAGCAGTGGCCTGCTACACCGACTAAATTCCAACGCTATGCGCGCATGGAATACGACAGTTTGGGTCGCTTTGTCACCGGTAGTAAGAGTCCGTTTTATTCGGCAACAGATGAAGCGGGTGTTGAGGCTTACAACGAACGCAGCGGTGTAACGGCCACCGGTGCGCTGAATCGTAACGTCTTTGGCGACCCGCTGAGCTCGATTACCGCACACGGCGTCCTTGCAGAAAAAAGCTACGGCCCACTCGGTCGCGAGTATTTCGGCCGTGTTGCCACCGGTGCGTTCGCGCGCAGCACCTATGCCTGGTGTGTTGATGCCACCACTACAACCCTCGTCAATGGCGCTGGCGGCGCAGCCGCAGCAGGCCGTGTCAATTGCCCCGTCGGCGCGCTGTATCGGGTGGAATCGAATACCAGCGAAAACAACGCGAATAGTCAATTTATTGCGCCGCGCGCGTTTACCTATTTTGACAAATTGGGTCGCGCCATCTTAGCTGCCACTCGCATGTATCAAAGCATCGAGGCTGATCCCGACAGCGTCAGCCGTTGGACGAGCAGCTACACCCGTTATGACTTATTAGGCCGCACCAAAGCCACGAGTGAGCCGTATTTTTCCACTAATCCGCTCAGCGTCCAAAGCCTAAGCAATCGTGCCGGCAACCCGCAAAATGGCATCACGCCTGCCGAAACCCGCACCCAATACGACCCCCTCGCACGCGGCGAAACGGTCGAACTACCCAGCGAATCCTACAACGGCCTGAGCATGACGCTGGCCAGCTTTGATCGCATGAAAACTACCTCCAGCAACCCGCGCGAAAACATCAGCAGTATTGAGAAAAACGGTTTGGCCGAAGCCACCAAAGCCACCGACAGCGATAGCTTTTCCGTGCAATACGATTACGAAAACTACGGAAATTTGAAGTCCGTCACCCGCACCCCGAACAATGGCAGCAGCGCCGGGCAAACGATAACGACCAGCATCAGCTATGACGTGATGGGTCGGAAACTGTCGATGCTCGATCCTGACAAAGGCAGCATGACGTATGCCTACAACGCCCTAGGTGAGTTGCTCACGCAAACCGATGCCAAAGGTCAAACGCAAACGCTCATTTACGACAGCTTGGGCCGCATGATCGAACGCCAAGAAAATAGAAAGCTCGACAACGGCACCTTCGTGTCCGAACCTACCGCCAAATGGAACTACGATAATGCTTTCTTAGTGGGCACCAGCGTCAAAGCCGTTGGCCTGCTTATCAACGAAAACAACGGCTTAAGCGGTATGGGCGGCTTCAGCCGTGGCTTTAGCTACGACGCGTTTGGCCGCAGTGCTGCAGTCGCCACAGTTTTGGAAGGCACCACCTACTACCAGCGCATTACCTATGACCAATATGGCCGCGTATTCCAGAGCATTGATGCCAGTATCAATGCCACCTCACCCGATGGCCAACTGCAAGTCTATTCCAGCGATGGTTTTCCGATAGGAGTACGCGAGTCCGCGAATGGATTGCTTGGCACGATTTACAGCGAAGTTGTAGCCCTCAGCCCGCGCGGCCAAGTGCGGCGCGAGCGCTATCACGAATCTAGCAATCTAATCAGCGACCGTATTTTTGAAGAAAACACCGGGCGGCTGGCGCAAATCAGCACTGGAATAAACGGCAGCCTGCAGCGCTGGGACTACACCTACGACAAAAACGGCAGCCTCGCAACGCGGTGGGACAGAACCAACGGCGCAGACTTCCAAGAAGAATTTGTCTATGACACCTTGGATCGGCTGACCACAGTCAAACAAATTCGCACTAATGGCTCCGCTACCCCACTTGCCCCGCCTACACTGAGTCTGGCCTACGATCAACTGGGAAATATCACCAGCAAAACAGGTACCGGTGGCATCAGTTTGGGCGACTACACCTACAAGTCAACGACGACGCAAACCGGCTGCAGTCAAGCTGCAGGCCCACACGCGGTGAGCCAAGTCAATGGTAAGAGCTATTGTTATGATTTGAACGGCAATAACACGACCGTCCGTAAGAACGGCTCAGTTATCCGCACCATTGTCTACACCGGCTTCGATTTGGCCGAAAGCGTGGTGCGCGACGAGCTCACCAGCGACGGAAGAATACAGGCGCAGGTCAGTTTCAAATACGGCGTGGATCGCGGGATGTTTAAACGCGTTGACTTGGCAAATAACGTCACTAAAACCACGGTCTATGTAGGTAATGTTGAATTTATCGACGGCGTGAATACGCGCAAGCGCTACATCGGGAATTATTTGGTCATTACTAACGTTGGGAAAAAATTCCCAGAGTTTGATTATTTGCTACGCGATTCGCTCGGCAGCATCGACACGATTGCGAGTGAAACGGGCGTACTAAAATCACGCCAAAGCTTCAACGCCCACGGCCAGCGCCGAAACGCCGCGACCGCAGTCAATAGCTGGTCGATCCTCAATCCCGTGCTATCCGCGAACTTCAACACCTCGACAACCACCCAAGGCTACACCGGCCACGAGCAACTGGATCAAGTCGGCTTAGTCCACATGAATGCGCGACTGTACGACCCGGAAATTGGGCGGTTTATTCAAGCCGATAGCTATGTGGAGGCAGAGGCCACACAAGGACTGAATCGCTATTCGTATGTGCTGAACAACCCGCTCAGTGCCACCGATCCGACAGGGAATTTTTCGCTTAGGCAGGCGCTTGGGGTTGTAGTTGCAGTCGTCGCCGCCTATTTTGGACAAGTCGCGTTTGCGGCAGACTTATTGGCGAAATCATTTGTCATTGCAGTCGCCGGTGGCTTTGCCAGTGCGGCCATAGCAACGGGTTCACTCAAAGCCGGGCTTTGGGGCGCGGTGAGTGCGGCGGCATTTTGGGGAATCGGTACCGCGTTTAGTAAAACGATCACGGAAACTGTGCAGCTCAGCCCAGGGCCGTCTGAAGTGGTGCGGCGTGTTGCTAGCGGCAGTGCTGTTGCAAAGGTCGCGGCGCACGCGGTAACGGGTGGTGTGCTCACTGAATTACAGGGCGGCAAATTTGGACAC
>JAYUUS010000126.1:0-4507 GCA_043754435.1 Rhodanobacteraceae bacterium | reverse complement strand
AAGCGCCAGTGCCGGTGTTTCTGCTGTATTGGGATATGGTGCCCGCTGCGTTTGACGTGTAAACGTGCAGCCCGTCAGGGCTTATAACTATACGTCTGGGGGCTTGTGGGTCGCTTAATGTGGATATAGAACTAAGCAGCCCCGTACCGGCATTGCGCGTTAATTGTTGTATCGAGTTTCCGGACTCGCTCACAATATAAAGCGATAGCCCATCAGGAGAAATGATGAAACCACCGGTAAAGGACGAAAGAGAAAGCGCAAAAGTTGCGGGTGATAACGCGGTAAGAAGGCCGGTTGTCACATTGCGGCTGTATTGAAGTATGTTGGAACCTGAGGCGGGTGACGCGTAAACATTTAGGCCATCAGGCGAAACCAAAATGAAATTTGGCGTTGTTGCTGAAATTGTTGCAGGCGTCAAGTAATAGAGCAGTCCTGTAGTCGTATTTCGGCTGTATTGAGCTATAACGTTGGTTGTCGTGCTAAGGGTGCCGCTTGCGGCGTACATGAATAAATTATCAGGGCTTAACGCTATCCCGTTGGCAAGGTCAGTAGGTGCGCCGGTCGGCGTGATTGGCGTAAGGAGTGCGCCCAGCGGGAAATAGCATCCAGACGATGCGAACAAATAATCGCCCACAATCGCCTTTATGCCGTTCCAATAGCTTAGAAGCTGCGCAGTTCCAACGACAAGCAGCCCGGAATCCGATACACCGGGTCTTTTGCTCACGCGAACAGGATTACCTTCGCCGTCCACGTCGATAATATAGTTCTTGGTATTGGCGTCTTTAGTCAGGTTGCCATCACGACTTTTTAAATTGCTCCCGAAAGAAAATCTCATATTCCGCTGATGATGTTGGAGTGTTTGCGGCGGGAGATAGCGACAAGCTCATTGGTAGACTTAATGGGCCGCGTGTTGGTGCGCTTTATCAGCCGTTTGGCGTTGCGCGCCATTGCGAGCACGGTGGGCTTGATGTCCCGGTTAAATTCGGGCGCGATGATAACCGCGAGATTAGCGGCGAGCGCGTCATCCCATCCAGGCGGGAGCGCTACCGTAGTCGTTAGCGAGGCGAAGGAAGAAACCACCGTTTCGGTAAGTACGTGCAGCACGGAGGACGCACTGGGAACCGGCCAGAGGTAGATTCTGCCGTCCGGCATTTCCGGCTTGTAGTAGATGCGAGTCGGAAATGTTGACGTGCTCGCCTTGTCTGGAATGTAGGCGTATTGGTCATACTCCAACACCTTGACCGGGCTATCTACGTTCGAGTAGGTAATGTATGCCTCTTTGATCGAAACAGGCCGGTTCGATACCAAATTGCCACTAGGCCCGATGGTGCGGGTTGCGTTGCCTGAAGATACCGGGATAGATTCGTCCTGCATGGCGTAGCACATCAATTGCTCATTTCGCCACGAACCAAGCATCGAGTTCAGGATGTCAAAAACATAGTTAGATTCGGTCGTCGTGGAAATTTCATCTGCCCCGATCTGGCCAATCATGCGGAGCGCACGGTTAACGATCTTTTGCACCGTGGCAGTGATTGCGGGAGCCGCGCCGCGGCGGATAACCGTCAGCGAGCTACTTGCAAGCGCAATGGTGTCGTCGCTTGATTTTTTGCCGTATTGCGGCGCTACACGCAGAGCAAGATTGTAGGCAAGAGCATCATCGTAGCCCGACGGTAAAGTTTGAACGGTTACCAGCGATGCGTAGGTCGTGAGCGAAACAATGCCCATATCTCGATTGGCAATCCACGATCCGATCATCGAGTTCAACGCATCAAATACGTAGTTTGATTCTGTGACAGTGGATATGTCATCCGGCCCAAGTTGACCGATTATTTGCAATGCACGATTGACTATTTTTTGTGCTGATCCGGTAATCGCCGGGGCAGCAGCACGACGGATAAATTTGAGCGTATCGCTAGCCAAACCAATCAGTACATCATTCGGCGGCGATTTGTATTCGGGGCCAATTCTGACGGCCAAGTTGTACGCTAATGCGTCGTCGTATCCAGCGGGTAATGATTGCGATGTGGCGAGCGTTGCGTAAGTCGTAAGTGTGACCAGGCCAAGGTCACGGTTTGCCGTCCAGGTGCCGATCATGGCGTTAAGTGCGACCAGCGCGTAATTAGACTCTGTGGCAGTGGATATTTCGTCAGGGCCAATCTGACCGACCATCCTCAAGGCGCGGTTTACTATGTTTTGCGCTGTTCCTGTTGGGGCAGGGGCGGCGGCTCGCCTTATGATTTTTAACGTGTTTGCGGCAAGGGCGATTAAAGCGTCGCTTGGATTGACCTTGTATTTAGGCGCAAGCCTTACTGCCAAGTTATAAACAATGGCGTCATCATAGCCAGAAGGTAAACTCGCCTGATCTGTTGCCAGTGTTGCGTATGTGACAAGTGAAACAATAGCCATGTCCCGATTCGCAAGCCACGAACCGATCATAGAATTTAGAGAAACTAGCCCGTAATTTGATTCTGTGGCGGTTGAAATCTCATCAGGCCCAATTTGATTTATCGCCATTAGCGCGCGATTGATGATGCTCTGAGCGGTTGTTAGAGGGGCTGGCGCAGCGGCACGGCGGATTAACTTGAGCGTGCTGGCAGACAGCGCGATAACATCATCGCTTGCCTTCTTGCCATACTCAGGCGCGATCCTGACGGCTAAGTTATAGACGATAGCATCGTCGTAGCCGGAAGGTAAGGTTTGAACGGTGGAGAGAGAAGCAAATGCGACAAGGCCGACGATACCCATATCGCGGTTAGCCGCCCACGAGCTAATCATTGCGTTCAGGTCGTCGAATACGTAGTTCGATTCGGTCGCCGTTGAAATCTCATCAGGGCCGATCTGCCCAACCAATCTTAGCGCGCGATTTACTAATTTTTGTGCGCTGGCCGTAATTGCAGGCGCGGCACCGCGACGGATAAAATTTAGCGTTGCCCCGGCTCCCGCAGCCAGTGAATCGCTGATCTGGAATTTGTATTCAGGCGCAAGGCGAATGGCGAGATTCTGGGCTATCGCATCGTCATAGCCGAACGGTAGCGTCTGATCCGTTGCCAGCGTTGCATACGTTGTCAGGGTAACGATGCCCATGTCCCGATTTGCCAGCCATGAGCCGACCATTGCATTGAGGGCAATCAGGCCGTCCGCTGATTCCTGAGCGGTGCCTGATTCGCCACTGTTTAGCTGGTCAAGCAGGCGTAAGGCGCGATCAATTTGTACTTGCGCTGTAGCCATTACCTACCTTTAGCGGGACGACCGGGTTTGCCTTTTGGCGGGCTATATTTGTACGCTTCATCAACTGCTTCAACAACTTCAACAACTTCAACGGGTTCGACTTTCGGCACCTCAACCGTCCAGCCGCTTAGTTTATTTTGTTCAATCTCTGCCCCCTGCGCGATTGTCATGCCGTGCTTGGGGTGAACCATGCGAATAACTGCCATGTGATAGCTCCTTGTGGGGCACTCCGAAGAGCGCCCCGGTTAGATTTAGGAAATGGCGAACGGCGTAACGAGGACGCCAGAGCCTACGGTCACGCCAGAAATTACCCATTGCGTGGCCGACATCGCGGTCAAGCGATAGGTCTCTCCCTGCAAGCCGCCGGTAGTCGAACCGTTAGCGGAAAGTGCAGCAATGGTTGTGCCGTTAGCAGAGAATCCCGCTGGTGCTGCGGTTGCAATCGTCGCCGCAACTACCGCGCCCACAATAAAATTCGAGGCGATATTAGCGGTGACAACTTTTGCAGCGTTGGAGGTAATACTGACCGTTACCGCAAAATCGAAATAAGTGCCTTCGATTGGGACGGGTAGCGTGTAGACAATTCCGGCTGCACGGTCAAAAAGTACGAGTGCGCCGGATTCACGTTGCAAAAGGGTACGGGTCGCACCATTGCCCTGAATTACGGGGCGCGATTGTCCGCGAATGATCGAGCCTTGCGGACTACCGTTGCCCAAATAGTTAATGTCGGTTGGCATTGCCATGATTGATTTTCCTTAAAAGAGAAAGCCCCCGAAGGGGCTATTGATTAGGACGAAGCCGCGCCGATGATCCGGGAAGCGAACTGAGGACGGAGCGCGCCGAAGCCGTAGAGAATGTCGATACGCATTCTTAAGGCGTTATTCACGATGTCCGAACCCATCCAGCAGCGCAACGAGAGGCCATCTTTTTCAACCATCACGCATTTGTGCGCGTCATCCAAAATCGGCAGTGGTGCCGTGATGAACTGATACGCGTCCTTGTGATACATGAGACTTTGCGCGTAGTTGGTTGAAACGCCGCCGACAAACGTAATGTCTGCAACGGTCAAAGGCGTGCCGGATACGTTCTGCTTTGCGTTCGTGGTGTCGAAGATGATTGCAGGCGTGAATACCAGATTGGTCGTGGTGCAACCAGCCGAGCAAACAAATTGCTGCAAAAAGCCGAGGTTCTGCTTTGTCTCTGGGTGTACGGCGTAAATCGGCGTTTGACCGCCACCAGCGCCAATCGTAAACACCATGCCAGCAACAGGCGCGACGGT
>JAYUUS010000125.1:0-43848 GCA_043754435.1 Rhodanobacteraceae bacterium | reverse complement strand
TTAGCTCGTCAATGCTGCGCACGCCGGTGTTGCGCGCGGCATCAGCAAGTAGCGAGAGCGCCTGACGCATGGAAATAGAGCTTAAAAAATCAGTTTCGCTCGCCCACTTTTGAATACCCGGCAGCGCGCTTTTTAAGGCGGCGCGCTGCTCGGGGTTAAGTTCTGAATCGTCTGAGGCGAGGGCAACTTGCAGTGCACCCATGCCCATCAGTAGCGCGCCCGCCGCTTTAGGCCGCGCTTCTACCAGCTTGGGTTCGATCTCCAGCATAAACTTGTCAACCGCATTGGCATCGGTCAGTTTGGCGATGCCCTCGCTAAACTTCGCGCGTTCGGCTGGAGTGATTGGTTGTAGCCGATGCAGCTCGTACGCTTGGCGCATGAGCTGGTATTGGCTCGGTGGCACGAGGGCATTGACCAATCCACTCAAGTCGTTGGCACGCAAGATCCGCGCTAAATCGCGAATTTGTAGCGCTGGGTTGGGCACGGATTGGCTTACGGCTGGTGCGGTTACGCGAACTTGTGCGAAAGCGGGATTGACGGCGCAGCTTAGGCCGACAAAGAGAAGGGACATCGATAAACGGCTGCTTTTCATGGTCGTACTCCTTGGTGTGGAGCTTTAGTGTACTGGTTGAGTACACCACCATAAGTGTCAGAAGTACTGACCCCGATATAGTCGGGCCACCCCGTCATTGCAACCGAACGGGTCGGTTGTGGTTCAAGCCACTATTTTTCTGCGTGCAAAAATGCAATCAGATCTGCGCGTTCTTGAGCACTGCTGAGGCCGTCAAATTTCATGATGCCTCCGGGTATTAGTTTTTTTGGCGCAGTAATGTAGACATTCAATTGCTGATCATTCCACAGGAATTTCGCATTGCGCATCGCATCGGAATACTTGAAGCCAGCGACCGTGCCGGCCGTTCGGGTGAAAATCCCGGCTAAGCTCGGGCCTTTTTTGACCTTGCCTGGCTTGAGACTATGGCATTCCGCGCAATTGGTATCAAAAACATCGCCGCCACTGTCCACGTTCCCTGCAGCGGAATTGGCCGCGCTGCTGACTAAAAACAAAGCGAAAATTAGGCTAGAGCGCACGGAATAATTCCTCGAATTGAGTGGAGTGGACATTTAAAACGCCTGCCAGGCAAACAGATACAACGTGTTGTTGTCGCGTGCGCGGCGGCCGTCACCGTCATAATCATTGCTTGCGCCGTTAAATTTGCTGTACATCGTGTATTGCAAACCTAAGCGCAAATTAGCCCAAGGCGAATTCCATGAATCCTCTTTGCCCCACGGCGTATAGTCCACCTGCCAGGTAAAGCCACGTGAATTCGGGCTGCCAACGCGGCTGCCGTCAACCGGATTTTCTGCGTAGAGTTTCTCGTCACCATTGCCTGTAGTTGAGAAATAGCGCGCATTTAATCCGTAGGTTTTTTGTAAATACCAGCTAGCGGCTAGATTGAATTGATTCAAATGACCGCGCCGGTTGCTGGCTTCGTCTTCGGCATAAAAGTAGTTGTTTGTTTGCTTCTCATGGATATAGCTGGTGTCGATTGTGTAGACATTGCTGCGATTGCCCAGATATTGATAGTTGCCATCAATGCCGATATCGGTGTAATTGTTGGTTTCACCATTCGAGCGGCTTGGGTCTAGCTTAGCGCTGAGCCCGAAAGCACCAATAGAAAATGCGCGGCTCTTCAAATCACGCCGATAAGCCAAGCGCCAGTAGGGCGCGCTTGCATCCAGCCTCGCGCCCGCAGCTAGGCCAACTTTGTCCAAAAAGCTAGTGGATAACGAGCGGTATAAACCTAATTCTGCGAACCAACGATCATCAAGAAAAGCATAAGCGCTTGCGCCGATGACTTGTTGCTCCAAGCCACCGTCGATCAATGGTGCCGCAGCAGGTGTGGGTGCCAAGGCGGAAGTAGTGTAGGGAAAACGCCATCCGGGCGTGGTGTTGAAGGCATCTTGCGTGGTTGGATTATTGTTGACGCTAACGCCAATGGTGGCATCTTTGTCAAATAGTTTCGTTTGCGTGGCAAACCGGATATCGACGTTGTCTAGGCTGGTCTTGCGTTCGACGTCGCTATAAGTGACTTGCGCAAACATACCGATATGATCCGTGATCCGGCCGGCACCAAATAGCGACAGCTCCTGCAAGGACACATTGTTATTACTTTTGTCGTAAGGTCCAGCTGCTTCGGGCAAATCCTTTTTCGTACTGGCATAGGTTACAACTGCCATCTCTGAGATCGGCACGCTGCTCTCACCGTTAGATTCCACATATCCTTCGATTTTGAAGCGTTGGCCATATGGGGTCAGCTGTGGGCCAAAACTACCGACGTGGCAGGACGCGCACTCCTGCCCGGTTTGACGGGCATAGCTGGGAAGTGCTGAGCTATTCGTACTTGCAAAAAGTGTCGCAAAGGCGACTAGGCAGCAGCCAAAAAGTTGTTTCATCTTTAACGCTTGAGTGTGCATTTATAATTGTTCCGAAAGATCAATAGATGGGCTTTTGTTCTCGACAGGCGCTGCGCCTGCCGGACGTAAAAAGGGCAGCATCGAGCGCAAAACATTGTCGCGTCGAACAAAGTGGTGGTAAAGAGCAGCTGCCACATGTGTTGTTACGAGGATCAATAAAATCCACGCTGCATTCGTGTGCCAATCCTGCAAGGTGTCCGCATAATCGCGATCACGTTCGGTTAGAGCGGGTAGGGGCACTAACCACAGCAAGTAGGCAACTTGTCCGCGCGCATTGGTCAATAGCCAGCCTATGATCGGCAATACCAATAAATTGCAATACAGCGCTAGGTGTTCTAGTGCCGACGCCAAGCGCAGAGGCATGGCTAAATAGCTGTTGCGTTGACCGACTTTGAGCGGCCATCGCGTTGTTAAGCGAATCATGGCAAAACTAAGAACAAGCAGGCCCATGCCCTGGTGTAACGCAAGTAAAAAAGCGCGGCTCGCGAGCGGCTCAACGTATTCGCGGGCAAAAATTGCGCCCACACCGATCACGATTGCCAATGCCGAGGCCCAGTGCAGGGCACGGGTGAAACGGTGGTGCACAACAGCGTTATTGACGGCAATATCCATACCCAGGAGTATCTTTCATTCCAATGCCTAAATAGGTGTTGGGCGCATTACGATTTCGTAATGTAGCGTGGTCGTTGCGTAGGATTAATGTGAAATTTTTGTGTTAATTACCTATCGTATCGTCAGCGTCATCCCGCTTTAGATGGCTTGTCAGTGCTGAGTGCATTGCGCCAGCTGCGCGCGCGGTTGGAATTGGCTGGACGAGAAGCAGATTCGGCGACCACCTTCGAATCCTTGGGCGCAAAGCGTTGGTAGGCGAGTGAATTCGCAGCTTAACTTGGGTTTTCAAAACCGGTTTTAAAAATCGCATCGCTGGCAGTGGGTTCTGGCTCGCGCACGCACTCATAGGTCTCCGCGATGCGGGCACCGGTATCGATCACTTCAAAATCGGCTACCAATACCTTGGCGGCGGGCACTTGCTGATCAAAAGTGCGCGAATTAATGCCCAAGTCGGCCCACTTCGCTGTGGTAAAGCGGTCATTTTCGGCGGTCAGGGCGACAAATCCGCCGTCGGCGAGCACCATGCCGTAGCGCTTGAGCGTGCGCAGGATTACTTGCGCCGCCGGGTTATACGCGCTGATATTGAAACCGGCTTTCAACCGAAGCCGCGAGCCATACGGCACGCTGTCCACCGGCCCAGAAGGCCCGCCCGCGTGGCTAGCGGGGCGCACATAGAGGCGGCCTGAAACGCCGCCTAAGCTGAAATCGCTTGCCATGCGTGGATTGGGCAAAACAAAGCGGATCGCATGGCCTAAATCCCCGTTTGGGCGCAGGGTTGCGGCGCTGACTTCATCGGCGTTAAATAACATAGGCGCAATGGGGAAGCCTGCAGCATCGGCGCTGGTGCAATGCTCGCCGCGCCCTTTTGCGCTATAGACCGCCGCCAAGTTCCACTTTACCAAGCACTGTGACTGCAGCTGATTCGCCACCACGTTGCTGCGATAGTTCTCAAACAGTGTCGCGCCGCGCACCACTAAAAGGTGGCAGTCATCCGCAAAATTATCGCAGCTGTAGCCCGCTTGGGTTTCAATCGCGCCGCCCACAGGCAAGGGCAGCATGCTGCCAAGCGGCTCGCAGTCGGTAGAATAATACGGATCTGGATCAGCAGGAATCGCCACGGTAGCAGCCGTTGGCGTATTGGCGTCCGCATAGAGCACATAAAAGCCAAAGTCGATCTGCATACGGCCATTGCCAAAGCCGCCGATGCTGGTCAAACGATCCAGCATGGCCTGCGAATTGGGGTGTAGTGTTGCGGTATCCACCGGCTGACGCCAAACCGCGCCGGGTGGGAACTGCGGCAAGGTCAAGGCGGCAGCATTTTGCACCGCGCTGCCGATGATCAGTGCGCAAATCAAAAATGCCAAAGCTTTGCTTTGAATCGAGCTGTATAACTGTAAGGTTCTTCGGGCAATGGTGTACATGCGCTTCAACCTAAATTTGAGCAAGTCTTAATGATAGCGCGGTGGCAAGTTCTTAATCCTGGTGCAACGCGCAAGCGGGCTTTATATACAAAATTTGCGGTAACCGCCTCGGTTCCACAGTTATTAGCGATGCCACAACAGCAAACCAACTTCTTAACTTGACTTTTGTTCTAACTGCTACCATTTCGAGCTGACGCAACTATGCCGAGCCAACATTATGTCGATACAACTAACCCCAGCCGCGCTTGCCCGCGTGCAGCAGTTCACCGCCAGCGATGCGGATGCCTTGGGCTTAAGATTTGGTGTCAAAAAAGTGGGTTGCTCGGGCTGGGCTTATGTCGTGGATGTTGCGAAAACCACCTCGATGGAGGACAGTATTTTTGAGCAAGACGGCGTCAAGGTCTATGTGGATGCGAAATCCTTGCCCGTGGTGCAAGACACCCAGATTGACTTCCAGCGCCAGGGTTTGAATTCCACGTTTGTCTTTAACAATCCCAATATGACCGGCGAATGCGGCTGCGGTGAGAGTTTTTCGGTTGAGCGGGCCGCCATCTGATGCGCCGCCTTTGGCGGATAGCGAGTTTTTAGACTCCAATAAGCTTATCGACCCCAACGAGCTTATCGACCCCAACGAGCTTATCGACCCCAGTAAGTTTCGAGTTTTCAAGCGCGCAGGCTATTTTTTAGCCATTTTTTGGCTTTATGTAGGCTTGGCGCTGTTGGGATTAGCGCTAGTCGATGCGGGATTACGCCTCGCGCTTAAACCGACGCAATCTTTGCGTGTTGACGCCAAAGCGCATGCCGTCGCGCGCGAAAATATGGCCGCAAACGGCAGTGAACGCGGCTATTGGCAAGAACACGAGGCCGCACGTGTTACCCAGTGGCGGCCTTATGTTTATTTTCGCCGCAAACCCTATGCGGGTAAGCTAATCCATGTTGACACCAACGGCTTTCGGGCAACGGTCAACCCAACCGCAAGTGCAAGCGCAAGCGCAGATCAGCGCGCAATTTGGCTATTTGGCGGCTCGACCGTGTGGGGTACAGGCGTAAGCGACGCACACACCTTGGCCTCAGAGCTTGCGCAAGTGTTGTCCTCGCAAGTGCTCAATTTCGGCGAAACTGGCTATGTCAGTGCACAATCGCAGTTAGCATTTATGGCAAGCCTACGCTGCCCGGATGCGGCGCGCCCAGAGTTCGCAGTTTTTGTCGATGGCGTCAACGATGTCTATGCCGCGTTGCAGTCCGGGATGGCAGGCGCGCCGCAAAATGAAAGCAACCGGCAAGCCGAATTTAATGTGACGCGCAGTGGCGGTGCGTTTGCTGCGGCGATGCTGGAGCGTTTGGACGGCATTCGTTGGTTAAGCGAGCGCGTGCAGGGTATTGCGCCTGCACCTAACGTCGATGATTTGGCTGCGCAGGTTGCGCGTAATTATCTAGCCGTTATCGCACAAACGCGCGCGATTGCCGCCGCTCAGGGCGTGCGCGTGCTGTTTATTTGGCAGCCAAGCGTGTTTGATAAAGCCCAGCCTACCGCTGAGGAACGTGGCGTTATTGGCAGTAGTTTGCTGCGGCATCGGGATTTGCAATTGGCCACCACGCGCGCACTGAAAAGGCTGTTGCAAAGCGCCCCGTTAGCCGACGTGCTGGTTTTGGATGTACTTTTTGATGCCAATAATGGCCCGATTTTTATTGATTTTGCGCATACCGGTGCAGTTGGCAATGCGCTGCTGGCGGAGCGGCTGGCACAGGAATTGCGAAAATCGCCGGTGACTGCAGCACAGGCAGTGAGTCCGTCGCAGAGCTGTCGTGATCGCCCGGTATTTTAGTGAATTGAATGATTTTGCAGCCAGCGCGGCTTCGTTAGGATAAGTACGGCTCTGCCCTTCGACAATCTCAGGGCGAATGGATCTAGGACTAGAACGGGCCAGAATGCTTATTGAATGCTAAAAATTAGCGCTCAGCACACCGCGTTACCGCAGCAACCGCTGCGTCTAGGCCGTTAAGCTCAAGGCTGTCGCTAATGACGGGAACCTCTGGGCTGCGTAGGGTGAGCCGAAATTTTAGCGCGGCGGCACGTTTAAGCGCGCGCAGCAAACCTAATGTTTGCCGATAGCCATAGCGCATGCGCGTCGGGTCGTCCATGCTGTCGACAACAAACGCGTTTTGACTATCTGGAACAATCGCTTGACGCGCGATATTTCCGGAAAGCTCAAGCCTGCGGTTGATGGCGGGTTGATTCCGACTATTCTGACTACTTAGAGTACTCTGATTATTTCCACTATTGCGATTAGGCGGGAAAGCTGAATCTGAGTAGGTATTTGCTGTCGCTTCGTTTGGCTCGACCGCAGGCCAAGCTGCTTGCACCACAATGCTAGCGGCAATGCCGGATTCATCAGCATTTAGCACCAATGCTGCGCCACCTGAAAAGGTAATCGGCGCATCCACGCGCAGCCACGTTAGGGCCACCGTCGGTGAACGCACCGCACAACCTCCACCCGTACGCACGGGGTTGGTCCAGCGGGTACGGTCAGTTAAATCGCGATCCCAGGGTTTTAAGCTGGTGCCGCAGGGGTGATCTTGAAATACCCGTGAGCCGCTTGCATCGTCGCAGCGATAAATTTTGCCGCGCGCTGCGTGAGTCTGGATTGGCATCCACGCAATCGTAAAAGCCGCGAGCAGTGCGCCAGCAGTTTTGCGATCAATCAACCGGATAAAACTCAAAAGTAACGCCCGATTTAACCGACGCTGCCTTGACTCTAGCCTCGTCCGTGCGCTGCCCAACAAATACCAAGCGCGCGCCAGTCAGTTTGCCGTCGATGTATTCGGTATTGAAGGCATCCACCAATAAATCTGCCATGTTGCGTGAGTTATACGAACCAAACACCATCAGCGTGCCGGGCTCAACACCTCGTTTAAAAGACTGCTGCGTGTCGCGTAAATGGCCTTTGGTGTCTTCCGTGGTGGCTAAAAAGCGTACATAAATCGACTTGGTTTTGCCCATGATTCTTTTGCTGCGCGCCACATCATCAACAAACTGCTTCCACTCGACGTCTTGGTCGCTGCTGGGGACGCTGAGCGTTTTTTGCTGGGCGACATCTGCGGTTTGTTCGCAGCCCGCAAACATAAAGGCTAGGAAAGCGATCAAAACGACAGCGCCGATCTGGCGGACACGGCTAAAGGGCATAGCAACTCCAAAAAGCATAGCAACTCCAAAAAAAACAATAAATTTAAGGGCCTTAGTCTGAAACCCTATTTGGGCGCGCGCAAGTGTTTTTCGCGCCAGCACTGTGCTAACAGTGCAAACCATATACCTAGGGTTTTTGATGCGAGTTTCACCGCTCGCTGGCATACTGAGCGCCACTAAACTGATTGGTTTTTAAAAATTATGCGCATTCCTTCGTTGGGCGTTGATCTAGATTTGCTGCGCGATAGTGTGCGAAAGTTTGCCGAAAGCGAAATAGCGCCGCGCGCCGAGGAAATTGATCGAAGCAATACCTTTCCGCCGGATTTATGGCGCAAATTCGGTGATATGGGCTTATTGGGCATTACGCTACCCGGGGAATACGGCGGCTCCGAGCTTGGCTATACCGCGCATTTGGTGGCCTTAGAGGAAATTTCGCGCGCGTCTGGCTCAGTGGGTTTGAGCTACGGCGCGCACTCAAACCTATGTGTGCAAAATTTATTTAATAACGCCACACCCGCGCAGCGCGAAAAATATTTACCAAAATTATGCAGCGGCGAGCATGTCGGCGCGCTTGCCATGAGCGAGCCGGGCGCGGGTTCGGATGTGGTCGGTTCGATGGCCTGTCGCGCCGAATTGCACGGCGATGTTTGGCTTGCGAACGGCAGCAAAATGTGGATCACCAACGGCCCAGAGGCCAGCACTTTGGTGGTTTATATGCGCACCGCTGGCAAAGAACACGGCTCGCGCACGATGACGGCGTTTATCGTTGAAAAAGGCATGAAAGGCTTTAGCACTGCGCAAAAGTTGGACAAACTCGGCATGCGCGGTTCAAACACCTGCGAGCTTGTTTTTGAGAACTGCGAAATACCGGTCGAAAATGTGCTGGGCGAGGTGAACCAGGGCGTGAAAGTGCTGATGAGCGGGCTTAATACCGAACGCTTAGTGCTGTCCGGCGGGCCGATTGGACTGATGCAGGCGGCGCTCGATATCACGCTGCCGTATTTGCGTGAACGCAAACAGTTTGACCAGCCGATCGGCAGTTTTGGCATTATGCAGGCCAAGCTTGCCGATATGTACACCATGCTTGCCTCCAGCCGCGCCTATGCCTATCAAGTAGCGCGCGATTACGATATCGGCATTAAATCGCGCGTTGACGCTGCAAGCTGCCTGCTGCACGTTTCCCGCTCGGCCGTGGCGGTCACGTTGGAGGCGATTCAATCTTTGGGCGGCAATGGCTACATCAATGACTATCCGACCGGGCGTTTACTGCGCGATGCCAAGCTCTACGAAATTGGCGCTGGCACCAATGAAATTCGCCAGATGTTGATTGGGCGAGAGTTAATGGCTGGGGCAGGGTAGCAGGGCAAGGGGCCAAGGCAGTATTTGTGGCCAGCGCTGATGATTGAATTTGAGCAGCTTTATGAAGAATTGAAGGTCATTGCGCACCGGCAATTAGCGAGGCACGCCAGCCACACGCTCAACACCACCGGTTTGGTGCATGAAGCTTATTTAAAGCTGGCGCAGCACCCAGCACCACAAGACCGCGCGCATCTAATTAACACGGTAACCCGCGCGATGCGGCAAATTTTGCTGGACGCCGCGCGTGCACGGGTTGCAAGCAAACGCGGTGATGGCGCGCTGTGTATAGAACTGGCGGATGCTCAGGCGCAAGGCGTAAGTGACCCGGCGGCGGCACCCATTGAGCTATTGGCCTTTGATGAAGCATTGAGCCAGTTAAGCAGCAAACACGGCCGTATGGGACGTGCGCTGGAGCTGGCGTTTTATGGTGGCGTGGAGCCGGCAGAAATCGCTCAGCTTTTGGACGTTAATCTGCGCACCGTGCAGCGCGACTTACTGGCGGCCCGTACTTTAGTGCTAGCGGCACTGCGCGATTGAAGCTAATTTGCGCAAGTTGACATTTGGCTGTCGTTTTTTGCCCATTTTTACGTACTTCTAAAACCGTCTTCGCTTGGACAACGCTTGAACATTGATAACAGCAGCCAAATCTTTCGTGATGCGCTTGATGTCGCCGACGCTGAGCGCAGCGCATTTGTTGAGGCTGCCTGTGCCGGCGACAGCGCATTGCGCGCCCGTGTTGAGCGCCTGCTAACGATGGCCTTTGCTGATTCGCCCGAGTGGATGCGGCCCAAATGGAAGCAGCTGACGGATGGCCCCTGTTATCCCAATGAGGGTCGTCAAAATCTTGGTCACCAAAATGCTGACCAGCGTGTCGGTGCCTTTCGCCTCGTGCGCCCGATTGGCTCCGGCGGCATGGGTACGGTGTGGCTGGCCGAACGAGTCGACGGTTTCAAGCAGCAGGTTGCAATCAAATGGCTGCATGCGGGTTTAAGTCGCTCCGCCCGCACTCGCTTTGCCCGCGAGCGGGAAACCTTAGCCAAGCTAGAACACTCGGGCATTGCACGTATTGTCGATGGTGGCACGGATGTGGACGCCGATTGGTACGCTATGGAGTATGTCGATGGCGTGGCTTTAGATCAGTATGTTCAAACCCATAATCTGAATTTGCCCGCGCGCTTGAAGCTGCTGATGCAGCTCTGTGATGCGGTGCAGTACGCGCATCAAAACTTGATTGTGCATCGTGATTTAAAGCCCGCGAACGTGTTGGTTACGCTTGATGGCGCACCTAAGCTGCTAGATTTTGGCATCGCAAAAAGCTTGCAGGAACACAGTGATTTAACCGCAAGTGCTGCACCCATGACATTTGCCTACGCCGCACCTGAGCAAATCAAAAACGAGCGCATCACCACCGCAACCGACGTTTACGCCCTAGGCGTGATGCTGTATGAGCTGCTGACCGGTCAGCGCCCGCACAAAGTTAAAGCTGGAGTGGGCGATGGCGCATTGAGCCTGCTGCAAGCGATTACCGACAACGATGCCACCGCACCTAGCAGCACGCTCAGCGGTCAAACGGCGACTGGCAATATCAAAGCCAGCGCGCTCAAAGGCGATTTGGACACCATTGTGCTAAAGGCGCTGAGCCGCGACCCGGCGCGACGATATGCTTCGGCGCAGGCCTTGGCGGATGATCTTAAGCGCTTTTTGGCGAATGACCCTATCAGCGCTAGGCCGGATTCATTGCACTATCGTATGGCAAAAATGTTGCGGCGCAATCGCGTCGCGGCCGCAGGCGTGGTGTTTGCCATCGCAGCCCTATTGCTGGGTGGCACGCTGGCGCTCCAGCAGGCGCGCCGTGCTAACGCCGAGGCGGCGTTAAGCCAACGCGCGCTGGCGAATGCTTTGCTGCAGGCAACTCAGGCCGATGCGCTAGTCACGCACCTTTCTTCAGTGCTAACGCGCGCACAGGCATCGGGTGCCACGGTTGCGACTCAGCAGCTGATGGATTGGGCCAGCGACGCCAAGCTGTCAGGGGTATACACGGATCCAAAATTGAATCTAGCGTTACAGCTGGCGATCTCGGATTTTTTACTGGTCAAAAATGACTATGTTCGCTGTGTGCAGGTGTTGGACGCACTAACGCCAGAGCTGCCGCACGCGAGTGCACCCGAAAAGCTATTGGCGCTCAACAATCGTACCCGCGCTCTAACTAAGCTTGGCAAGTTAGACGCCGCACAAGCTGCTCTGGACGCAGCGCTGGCGCTGGATTTACCCGACAGTACCCAGCTAGCCCAGCTGCGGCTGAATCAAAGTGAGCTGTTGCGCGCCCAGGGTAAAACCCGCGAATCGGTGATCGCAGCGCGGGCCGCCGCCGCCATTGCGGCGCGCTTGCGTGATGGTAGCCCGCTGGCCATTGGCGCACTGACCAGCAGTGCGGCGACTTTGATGTTACAAGCCGATGCCCTAGATGACGCGGTCGCCTTGAGTGTAAGCGCGGTCAAAATCTGGCGTGATGGCAAGATCGTGGACACGCCAACCCTAAGCAGCGCGCAAACAGTCACTGCCAATGCGCTATTTTTGCGCGGGCACATACTGGATGCACTGGTGCAATATCGCGCGATTGAAGCGGGTGCTAGCGCATCGGAAACCACGATCGCGCACGCCGCCCGTGCGTCCGGCTTTGCCAAAGCGCTGGTATTTGCCGGCAATGTAGAGGAAGCGCTGCTGCGTATTCGCCAAGCGCAGACAGCCATGTGTCAAGCGAATGGCGCAAGCAGTATGGATTGCATCCAGATGACGCTCTCAGCGGCCGATACCTTGCAACTTGCCGGTGCTTTGGACGATGCTGACGGCTTGTTAGCGCAGGCCAGTGCTGTGCTTAAAGCTAAAGCGATTGCACCGCTCACGGCGGCGCTCAATCGCTATCAACTGCGCGGGGCAATGCTGCGCGCGCCTAGTGCCGTCAACACGGCGGCATTTATCAACGCGTTGGTGCTGCCCAAACCCGAAAGTAGCGCCCGCCGGAGCGCAGTTCGGGCGCTGCTAACCGGTGCGCAAATGCTTTATTTGCGTGGCAGCGCAGCTCCTCGCGATGCCGCCTTAAGCGCGCAAACATTGGCCAGCGCTGCACTTGCGCTTGGTTTGCCCGTAGAAGACGGTGGCATGGAGCAAAGCCTGCTGGGCATTTGGCGCGCACGCTTGGATGGAAAGCGCGCCGACGCCGCACTTTGGCAGAATCTAGCGCAGGCCATTGGCCCAAAGCATCCGTGGGTGCAACAAAAAATACCGTAACGCACTGTCGGAACACTCATTAAAACCTAGCGCAAAGCTAGAAGCACAACCGCTTCAATTGCACCCTAAATTTGGCATTCAAATAAATTTTTTCGCACGATGTCGTTTCCGCCCCGATTTCTCGAACTTGTTCTATGAAACCGCCGTTTTGGCGACACTGGATCTAAGATCATGTTAATCAAAACCCTTATTACCGCTGCCTTTGCGCTTTGCGCCGGGCCGCTCGCCGCCCAGGCAGTCTTTGTCCCCTACGGTCTAGACCCAAACTTTGCGAGTGCTGGGAAATACAACGCACCGTTCCCAGGGTCTGACTTTCGTCTACTTGCGCACCTGCAGCGCCCCGATGGCACTTCGGTGGGCGTGGTTTTTTATGACGGCAATGGCTGTCCTGCTGGTCGGCATTGCTTAGGCTTATATCCTTTTAACGCGATCGGTGCGTTAACCGGCGTGTTGCAAGTGCCTACAGCCGGTCAAGCGACGTTTTCCAAGCGTACCGGTGGCATAGTGTTGGACCCGGTTTTAATTAAGGCAGCAGCGATCGACAGCCAGGGGCGCATAGTCATTGTCGGCACCGAGCAATTCGGCTCATTGTTTGACTTTAAAGTGGTGCGCTTGCTTCCCAGCGGTCAGCCAGACACCACCTTTGATGCCGATGGCGTACAGACCATTGACTTCAACGGCAACGAAGATTTAGCGTTCGGGGTGTCGATTGAACCGGTAACCGACAAAATTGTGGTGGTCGGTCAAGTTCGAGTGTCAGCAACCGACACGGACTTTGGTGTTGTCCGCCTGCTCGCAAATGGGGCTTTAGATCCTTCCTTTAACAGCACCGGCAAGCGTACGGTGCCGTTTGATTTATCCGCATCCAATACCGACCGCGCCGTTGCTGTGACCGCAACCAGTAATTTGATTTATATCGCGGGCACAGCAACCGACAATGGTGTGTCCCGTATCGCGCTGACACGCTTGCTCAATTCTGGTGGCTATAACACGGGTTTTTGTTCGGGCAGCTGTAGCTTTCAAGGCAGCTATACCGCTATCAACAGCGGCCGACGGGTGCTTTTTTATGGCGCGCAAGGTGCGACCAGTGATTTTGTCGAGGCCGCCAGCGCCAATTTAGCCGCCAGTCCGGCGGAATGGGTTTATGCCGGCACGCGCAACAGTGGCGCGCCGAACTTTGTCAGTCAAGCCTTCGTACAAAAAGTGGCGGCGAACGGTGACTACGCCAACGAAGTATTGACCGACGGCGGTTTTGCCAGCACGTCGCAATACCGCATTGGCGGCGTGCATTGGGTCAATCCCAATGACGCATCCAGTGGCATTGTCTTGACCGGCACCAGCGGCCTGGACGGCATTGCATTTTTTGCTCAAGGTATGAATAGCGCATTGGTCGCAACGCCCAATTGGGGCAGTGCTGGGCCTAACAATAGTGTTGCGCTCTACGCTGCCACCGGTGGCATAGGTGATACCAACGGCATGGATTTGCCCGCGCAATCTAGCGTTGATTCTGCCGGCCGTATTTTATTGGGTGGCAGCTATCTCAGTGGCAATACCAACGCGCCGCCCTACAGTATTACCATTGCACGCTTTAGGGGTGGCTTCACGACGCCGCCCGTCGATCCAATTTTCAAAAATGGCTTTGAGAATTAGGGTCTAAGCCATTGCCTCCACAACGAAAGTCAAAGGACACACTATGAAAACTACGGCCGCAATTTTGCTGTTTATCCTCAATGGCCTGCTTGTAAACGGTGCGCGTGCCGACAATGGCACGGCCGTGCCAAATAGCGACGCCCCAGGCTTGAGCGACCCAAGCGATCTCAAACGTATCGCTGGCTCGTTTCTATTCGTGCGTGACGATGTTGCCTACGATGAAATTACCGCGTTGATCGAACCGCTGTGGTGCAATACTGACGGCTGCAATAAGCCTAAAACCGCTACCGCTGCCGGTCAACGCTCCCGGCTGATGTATGTAATGCCAGCGGGCACCTCAAGTTTGGCGGCGCTGCGCAGCTATCAGCAGGATTTAGCTGGGGCAGGCTATAAAGTGCTGTTTGAATGCGACGGCGAAAAATCCAGCAGCACCGAAGCAAAACCGTGCGAGCAAATGCGCTATCTCAGCAGCACCGGCGACAGCCAAATGGACGCCATATTTCCTAAAACTAGCTGGACGTTTTCGGATTCATCACCGGCAAGCTGCGCCGGTGGCGGCACCATTTTGGAGGCGCGCTACAGCGTGCTGCAAAACCCAGAAGGCGCGCTGGTGGCTTTCGCTACATTTTCGCCCGATATCAACAGCGTTTATTGCGATCAAGCCGCCTACAAAGGCCGCGTATTTGTTGCAGTCACACGCTTGCAGCCGAAAGCGCGCGTACAAAATATGGTCGCCGTATCCGCCAGCGAGATGCAAAAAAGCATGGACAGCACCGGACGTGTGGCGCTGTATGGGATTTTCTTTGATACCGGGTCGAGCGTAATTAAGCCCGAATCCAGCACAGCACTGGCGGAAATCGCAAAACTATTAACTGCTAACCCTGCGCTCAAGCTGCATGTGGTGGGCCACACGGATAATCAAGGCACGCTGGACAGCAACTTTGCGCTCTCGAAAGCACGCGCCCAGGCGGTCAGCGCCGCACTATCGCAAAATTACGCGATTGCCGCCGCGCGTTTGAATGCCAATGGCGTCAGCTCGCTGGCACCGGTTGCCAGCAACACGGACGAAGCGGGCAGGGCTAAAAATCGGCGGGTGGAATTAGTGCCGTTTTAGTTGGCAAATCAGCCGTACAGAAGGCAAGGCGACATAAAATTCTTATTTCTCCCTCCATTGCGAATTTATGATACATCGTTATATCCTCATTCCAGAATTCACATAAGCACTTGCGGGTATCCGAAATCTAGCTACCAACGCCCACTATCACTTCCATCCTTATAAAAGAGAAAGCCCATGAATAATGTAATGAAAATGCCGATGACGAACATGCAAATGAGCGCACCGATGCAAATGCCAATGGCCGGCATGATGCCGATGATGTGTCAGATGAATTGCTCAATGACCGACAAGGGCATGATGTGCATGATGATGCCCGCTGAAGGCACCACGATGGAGATGATGCGTTCCATGTGCATGATGATGAACAACATGATGGCCAGCGGCATGAGCTGCGGCATGATGTGCAATGGCATGCCCATGATGAGCTGCTGCGGCATGGCGATGATGCCCAAGATGAGCATGGAAATGACTGACAAGGGCATGATGTGCATGATGATGCCGATGGGCATGATGAGCATGGACATGATGAAATGCTGCTGCGACATGATGAACAGCATGATGGCCTGCGGTATGCCGATGACGATGATGTGCGGTTCTATGCCAATGATGGTCTGCATGCACTAGAGTGCGGTTTTTGAGGCGCGCTTGCGTGGTTTAAGGCCATGCGAGCGCGCTTTTTTTTGTCCGAAATAAAAGTTTATTCCTGGCTTTTTAGGCCAAGGGAGCCTCAACCCGCTGGTAAAAACCGTCGCGCCGGAACAGTCGGGCGCAGATTGCTTTCAGGCCGAAAATCCATGACCACCGCCACACCTAGCTGCGGATGGGTCCAAAGAAAGCGGCGCGGTACACTGCGCGCACGCATCTGCTTATGCACGCGGCGCAAATGCAATTCTTCAGAACCTATGACACGGGCGCTACCGGAAACGTTGGCTGTCTGGTTGCTTATTGCTTGGCTCATTTTCCTGCCCCTTTGGATGGGCTAGAAGTTAGCCCGGCGTTGATTGATTTTGAAATGGTATTCGGGCAGATCGATATGCTTTCCCCGCATAAGCGTTTACCCGTCACTGAGAGAAATAATAGCGTCTATACGCTCAGAAGTCTAGACGTCTAAACTACTTTAAATTTTTCACTGTGAATGTCCAGACGACATTTTATCAAGGCACTGTGGGAATACTCGGAACTCTAGCTCTGGCAAGCTCAGGAATGGCAACCACCGACGCAAAACCACCGCCCGGTGTACGAAAGTTCGTGGTTTGGCCTTGATAGAGACGCGCGGTATAGAGCAACACTTTGCCCGCGTAGCTGTAGGCGCGCAGATCGCTTTTTAGCTGCACTTTTTTGCCGTCAACGTTTTGCACCCTCAGGCTCGGTGCCACGATGCGTTGCGCGACGTAATTGCCGCGCAGAATTTCCTCGAACACCCGCTGCGTCAGCTTATCGCCACGATAAGCGGCCTTGCTGGCATAGCCATCGGCAGGTTTAAAAAACCATTCGCGGCGGGTTTGCCAGAGTCTGTCGCTGTGCGCGGCTAGAACTAACTGGGTTGGCGGCACATGCGCCGCACATGTGGCCATATCCTCAGCACTGGCACCGATAGCCGCTAGAAACGCGGCGTCGCTTAAACGTATTAACAGCCGCTTGTCGGCGAACAAGGCATGCGCTTGCGGGTTGGGGGTGATGACCGCCAAGTTTTCAAGCCAAGCGGTACGCAAATGTGTGCTGGCGGGGCTATTGAAGGCGAAATCAGTGCTGCGGTTATAGACCAGATCGACCACGACGCCATCGAGCTGCAGCGTATCGTCAACGATGCTGAGCGCGCTCGGCTCACAAATGCTGGCGCGGATCCCAGCCCGTTCAAATAAGCGTTGGAACAGCTGGAATTCTGGCAGCAAATATTGTTGCAACGGCGACTCGTCCACGATTGCGATGTGGTGCAGTGGCGTATTGCCTTTAACGGCGCGCCATTCTGTGTAAAACATCGTTAGCAGCTTGGCGTCGTCTTCGGCTTGCGTATGCGCTGAGTCAACCAGGCCGCAACACGCCCGTTGCGCGCGTGCTAAGACCATATTGAGCAGCGCGCCACCCGCGTTGGTGTTGATTTCAATTAACTGCGGCCCGCATGCGCTCAAATGAAAGTCATAGCCCATTAAAACGCCCTGCGCAGCACTGGCGTGTTTGGCGATCTCGGGCGCATCATTCATTGCTGCCAGCCGCCAGCCGGGCAGTGTGGTAATGCGTTGATGCGCCGCGATAAATTGCTGGATTTGAGCTAAATCGCTGTCGCTGACAAACAGCGTGGTCTCAGAAAACATCGCTCCAGTAGCGGCGAGCGAATCGGTGGCTTGGCAAATGGCTGATTCGCTTGGATTTCCCGCAAACGCTGCAAACGCGCGCGCAAATTCGTTTTTTAGTTTTGCGTGATCAAGCGTGATACAGGCGCAACCTTCATTGAGCGCCTGAGCGATTTTTTCTTCCGGTGATGTGACGTTGGGCAGGGCGTTTGCTCTGAAAGTTGCAGCTAGATCAAGCGCTTATTGCAGCGGGCTGGCGTGTAGCGCCAACGCAGTTTGCGCCACCCGCTTACCCAAGGCCATCGCCAGCGTGCGTTCTTCCGCGCTAATCGGGGCGTTGCCAGCGCTGCCAGACACATGGCTGGCACCATAGGGCGTGCCGCCGCTGCTGGTCTCGGACAAGGCATTTTCGGTATAGGGTAGGCCGACAATGAGCATGCCGTGATGTAAAAGCGGCCGTAAAATATCGAGTAGCGTGGATTCGTTGCCGCCATGCTGGGTAGACGTTGACGTAAAGGCACCGGCGGGCTTTCCCACTAGCGCCCCGGATAGCCACAGCGGTGTCGTGGACTCAAAAAATGCCTGCATCGCGGCTGCCATTGCGCCAAAGCGCGTGGGCGTGCCCAGCAATAGGCCCGCGCATTCGCGCAAGTCCTCCAAAGTTGCCAGCGGCGCGCTCGCGCTGCCGCTAGCATCTGTATTTAACGCGGCAACGGTGCGCAGCCGCGCGCGCGCACCGGCGGCTTCCACACCGCGCGCCGCCAGCCGCGCTAGTTTTTCAACGGCACCGTGGCGCGAGTAATACAGCACCAAAATTTCGATGTCCTGAGCGTCCGTAGGCATGTGCACGCTTTAACTGACCTTGGACTCAGCGCGCACCGCGACCAGCCCTAAGCCAATCACGATGCTGAGCAGCAGCAATAAACCAAAATGATTTAACGTGGGCACCGCGACCGTAGTCGGGGTAACACCTGCCTGCACGATTTGGGTGAGCGGCTGGCTCACGCTCGCGGCATTCGAGGCATCGCCCGCATAGGATGCCGTAATCGCAAAGCTGCCTACCGGCAGGGTGCTGACGGCCAAAACTGCGGTGCGGGTGTTGCCGGTACCGCTCAAAGTTGCGGTGCCTAAAGTTGTTGCGCCCGAGGTGAAGCTGACTGTGCCGGTGGGTGCGATACCGGTAACTGTGGCGGTAAGAGTGATCGTCTGACTAACAACGCTGGGGTTGACTGAGCTTGTTAACACCGTGCTGGTAGCGCTAGCTGCTGGCAAAATGGTTTGCGCCAGGGGGCCACACGTCGAGTTTTGGAACCCTGCGTTACCGGTAAAACTGGCGTTGATAGTCTTGGAGCCAGCACTTGTATAGCTAATCGTACAGTTCGACTGACCGCCTACCACCGCCGCTGTGCAGGTTTCCGAAGTATTGGCAGTAACCGTGACGCTACCTGTGGCGTTTGCTGGCGTCATCGTCACGCGATAATTAACCGGTGAACCGAGGGTTGGGCTAGTAGTCGTGGAGCTGAGTACACAGCTGGTTGGCGTGGTGCCCACGGGCGCTACCGCGACGCGCAGGAGCAGCGCATCGTGATCAGACAGACGCGTATCTGCGCCAACAGCATAGTTCGAGCGATTCACTTCTGGGAAGTCCGCATTCATTTTGATATGCACTAAGCTGCGTGCCGTGCTGTTATTAATCAGCCCTTGGCTCACCATAATGTGATCAATGGACTGGATAAAGCCATCAAACGAATAGGAATAATCCGCTGCTGGGTCGATTAAGCGCGTCAGGTTTGGATTGACCAAATCGGCACCCGCTAAAGTGACCATACTTGCTGGCGTTGGCGCACCAATGATCGTACCGATCGTATCGACAAAGCCGTCATTGAATTCAAACGCGTTAAAATCACCCAGCACAACAATGCGTTCGTTTGCATCAGCCGCTTGACGTGCCTGCACCAAATTTGCGACAAATTCCGCTTGCGCTAAGCGCTTAGCGCGAATGCGAGCGCCATCAACCGGGTCAGTCACGCCCAAAAAGCTGCGCAAGTGATTCACGACGACCGTCACGTTGGCGCTACCGCCCGCTGCGAAATTGACCGTTGCAATCAGCACCAGCGGTGGGCGGTCATTCAATAGGTCTTGCGTGTTCGTAGTGGGATTTAGATAAGTCGCGGTCAAGCCCAATTGCGTCACGCTGCCTACCGTCACGCGTGGCGTTGTGCCAACGACAAAGCTAGTTTTGACTAGGAAGCCGACATCAATACCGCCTACGTCATTGCCTTCAACCAAATAGGCCGTGTAGGTTGGCCCGCCATCGCTGCTGATTTTGGTCGCTAACGCCTGTAGCGTGGTCAGGTTCTCCATTTCAATCACGCTAAGGATGTCAGGTGCCGCCAAATTGACGCGAATCTGCTGGGAAGCTTTACTTAAGCGGTTCGCATAGGCGGCGGGGGTCAGCACCGCATCTGAAGTCGCAGGATCATTGATGTCATCAAAGAAGCGCTCCATGTTGTAGCTTGCGATGGTGAACTCAGCGGCACCTGCGGGTGTAGTGACCGTCGCTGCAGCAGGGGCAGTAATACTTGGATTTTGACCTGGGTCTGGTAAAAAAGTATAAAAACGCAGGCCGTAATCCAACACGCCCGTTTGCGCGCCGATCTCTTGACCGGAAACCAAATCGCGTGCGATGGCGGTTAGCAACCCGTCTGAGTCGACGCGCAGCGTTTCTGGATTGGAATCGAAACGCGGCACGCCCACTGGGGTTTCCGGTAATAAAACATCGCGAATATCAATACCGGGCTCGCGGCGTGGACGTGCTACGCCCGGTAATGTGGCCCAAAATATGCCATTCGTGCTGCCGGTGGCGTTGACTTCATTTTTAAAGCCGCGCGTGCCAGCAACCACAACCATGTTCGCAATCGAGACGCGCATGTGCTCCAAATTTTCCAGCTGATTGAAGCTGCCCGCTGGGTTAATCGCGGTAATGGCGACCGGCGTTGGCAGCGGGTTGCCCAAACTCAGTTGCGTAATCGTGAGCGGTGACTCTAATTCTGTGGTGGGAGGTTGCGCTAAGTCTGTGCTTGGAATGAACTCTTTGACGTTCCCGATCACCCGCACGCGGGCACCCACCACGACCGAGGCAGGCACTAAGCCGGTGCCGGTAAAAACCAATATTCCTTCGGAGGTATTGGCATTTGCGTCCGCTTCAGCGTTGCTGGACTGAATGAAAAAGCCGTTGTTTTTAATGCCAGTGACAATGCCTTCGGTGGTGACGCTCGTGCCATTTGCTATGGGCGAGGTCAAACCGGCACCCTGAATTTGATTGATCGGGGTGACGCTGAAGTCATCGTTTAGAATCGTGCCTACGCCTGCGCCATCGCCCAAAACGAGGCCGTTCGTCGGTGCGCTTAAAGTGACATTAAACGTTTCGTCTGGCTCGTTTGTGGTGTCACCCAGAATCGGTACATTGGCGGTCTGAGTGGTTTGCCCTGCGGTAAAATTCAGCACTTGCGTGGTGGCAGTGTAGTCACTCCCCGCCGTTGCCGTGCCGTTGGAAGTGGTGAAGGTAACGCTTTGCCCGCCAATGGAGGGCGCGGAAAGCGTGACCGTAAAGACAGCATTGCTGCTGCCTAAATTGCCTTCAACGATTGAAACATCGTTGACCGACGCGGAAATCGCATTGCCGGTGCCTTGCGCGGTAATCGCCACATCGTCAATGCTTAGCCCATCGTCAGCGCCCGTCGCATCGACGTCCGTCCAACGAATCCAAACGATGCCGGCATTGGCCACGCTGAGCGCCGAGATGGTACTGTTCACGCCAGTGCGGTTTGCAGCAAGATTGCCATCCAAGGCAGCTGCAGCCGCAGCGGTTTTGATGGGGTTGACGAAATCTAGCGTTGGAACTGGTACCCAAGTGCCGGTGCTTAGCGAAGTTGCATCTAAAGAGTACTCAAATAATAAGCGGTCATCACGCGCCGCCACGATATTGCCAATACGCCACTGTTCGCCGGTATAGGCGATTTGCAAACCCGTTAAAAGGCCACCGGTGTTGTTTTGTAACTGTGCGCCGTAGGTCGATGCCGATGTACCACTGCGCACGCTACCCAGTGCGCGCTCGGTAAGCGTTCCAGTGCCGAAACTGTAGGCATCACCCGTGCCTGATGAGCCAGTACCCGCTGTGTAAAGTTGATTGACGGTCGCACTCGTGCCGGTTTCCAGCAGCACCCACCCGTTAGGCAAGGTGCCCGAGGCACCCGTTGCGGCCAGCGAATCAAAATTTTCGGTCACGGCCGTGGCCGTTGAGGTCAAACTAACCTGGGCGAGCGCTTGCCCTGCGGTTAAACTTGCCAAAGCAGCGATGGCAGCCAGTGCGGTATTGCGGGCGCGGATAGACATGTGGGGCTTATTGCGGGACGGAAAGGTGACGAGTATAGCGCCGGATTGCTACGGATCTATGAAGGTTTTGGCGAAGATTGTGGAGCGCGCATTTTACTGGAGGCAAAGTTGATTTTTGAGCAAGACTTATCTAGCACTGCACCAAACGCCTGGACGTGGGCAAAAAATTTAGCGCAGGAATTAACGCTTAAGCCCGATCCTAAGATAATTGCGACCGTGCTGAGCAGCGATTTTGCTTTCGATCTTTTAAGCGCAAATCCAGATTGGATTGAAACCTTAACGACGCCGCCCGAGTATCCGCTTGTGGCGAGCGCAAGCGGGCTCGTGGAATATCGAGTGCGTCGATCCATTGCACAAATTGCCCTGGAATGTTCCGGCGCGATCAGCGTGGAGGAAAGTTTGGGCTACGCCAGCGATACCGCAAAACGCTGCATTGCGGCCGCCCTTGAGCTTGCTGAAGTTGAAACTGCCGCGCGTTTTGGCACTGCCCGCGATACCACGGGCGCGCCAGTACGCCTGTGCGTGTTCGCGATGGGCAAACTGGGCGGGCATGAGCTGAATTATTCATCCGACATTGACTTAATTTTGAGCTACGCCAGCGCTGGAGAATCCGATGGCGGTTTGGCAGCACCCAATAGCGCGCGTGTGCTGGACAACAGTGAATACTTCGCGCGGATTACCCGGCGCATGGCGCAACTGCTGACCGAGCGCACGCCGCTGGGCAGCTGCTACCGGGTGGATTTACGGCTGCGGCCCTTTGGCAGTGCCGGGCAAGCCGCGCTCAGTTTTGCTGCGATGGAGGACTATTATCAGCGTGAAGGCCGCGATTGGGAGCGCTATGCCTGGATTAAGGCGCGTCCAATTGCCGGGGATTTAGCCGGTGGTGAGCGCCTGCGCGAGATCCTTCGGCCCTTTATTTATCGCCGCTATTTAGATTTTGCCGCCTTTGAAGGCATGCGCGAAATGAAGGCGATGGTCGATCACGAAGTGCGCAAAGCCGATTTGGGCGATAACTTAAAGCTCGGGCCGGGCGGCATTCGTGAGATCGAGTTTCTAATCCAGCTTGAGCAGCTGATTCGCGGTGGGCGCGACGAAAAATTGCGCGTTTCCGGCAGCTTAGCCGCCCTCAGCGCACTTGCCCATGCCGGTTGGCTGGCGTTTGAGGATGTGCAAACGCTGCGCGCGGACTATTTGTTTTTGCGCCGAGTGGAAAACCGCGTGCAAATGTTGGCGGATCAGCAAACACACAGTTTGCCAAGCACCGATTCACCGAGCGATATCGCGACGCGCGCGCGCATTGCTGCCAGTCTGGGCTTTGCCTCCAGCGCTGAGTTTTTGACGGCGCTGCAACAAGTGCGTCAACGCGTACACAAGCGCTTTGGCGAGGCGATTTCCCTGCCGCGCCAACCGGTCAACTCAAATTTAAGTACACACAGCAATGCTGAGGCGGTGGTACAGAGCGTTGATGAAGCGCACGCCCAGGCTGCGGCAACCTGGCAAATGTTGACCGGCCCGAATCGCGACGCGCTCTCGATTAGCGCAAAGCCAGCCGCGATTAGCCTAGAACTTTGGCAGGCTTTGATTGGCTTTGCCGATAGCTCAGCGGTACAAAGCTCCAGCGCGCGCGGACGCTCGCGCATGGACAAAGTGGTGCCGATGCTGTGGGCGCTGGCACTCAAACAGCCGCATTCAAGCGCCAAAATTGAGGCCTGTGCGCTGCGTTTGATTGCATTTTTGCAGGCTATTGCTGGGCGCAGCGCCTACATCGCATTGCTTGCCGAAAAGCCAGCGGTTGCCGAACGATTGGTGCAGCTATTCACCCAAAGCGCTTGGGTGGCGCAGCTGATTACCTCGACACCAATGTTGATGGACGAGCTATTGGATACCCGGCGGTTAACCTTGCCGCACGATCTAATTAGCCTACAGCGCGAGGCAGATATGGAGCTTAGCAGTGCTGACAGCGAAGACATTGAGCACGCGTTTGAATTGCTAATTGCCTTTAAACACAGCGTGCAGCTGCGCCTAGCAGTTGGCTTTTTACAAAACCGCGTGGACGCGTTGAGCGCCGTCAATGGCCTGAGCGACTTGGCGGATGTTTTGATCGAGCGCGTGCTGGGTTTCGCTTGGCGCGGTTTGGTGCGCGTGCACGGTTTCCCCGCCGCTTGCGCCGGGAGCAATGTCGGTTTCGCGGTCATCGGTTATGGCAGCTTGGGTGGTGCTGAGCTCAACTTCGCCTCAGATTTGGACTTGGTATTTGTTTATGACGAGGCCTGTGCGCAAAGCGAAACCACTGGCCCGAAAATTTTGGACGGGCAGCGATTCTTCGTAAAGTTGGCGCAGCGGGTGATTTCACTATTAACCACGCCGACGCGATTTGGCGCGCTTTACGCAATCGACACACGCCTACGGCCAAACGGTAATAAAGGCCTACTGGTCACGAGCTTGAGCGCGTTTGGTGACTATCAGCTGCGTGAAGCGTGGCTGTGGGAACATCAAGCTCTGCTGCGCGCGCGCTGGGTTGCGGGCGATACGACGTTGGCGGAAACATTCGCGCGGCTGCGCGATCAAACCTTAGCGCTACCGCGCGACCCGAAACAGGTACAAAAAGAAGTGCAAGCGATGCGCGAAAGAATGCGCGCCGAGCTTGACCGCTCGAACGAACACCTGTTTGACCTCAAGCAAGGGCAGGGCGGTTTGGTCGATATTGAATTTTCTTTACAGGCTGCCGTATTAAGCAGCCGCGATCACAAGCGCTGGTCTACCCGAACGCATGAACTATTGCCGGAGCTATTTGGGCAGGACAACACGATCTTAGCCAATATGCCGCTAGACGCCGAGCATCGCCACCGCAAACTGCTGGCGCTTGGTTTGCGTGCGACGTTGGAGCTAAAACCCAGAATCGTGGCGCGTGAGGAGATCGCAAAAGCGTTGATCGCAGTTCAAACATAACTGCGCCGAATCAATAGTTGTAAAACCGCTAATGCAACCCATGAATAACCAAGCTTCAATAAACTCTTGAAAATTGGACTCCTCATGCACCTAGTTTGCCCAAATTGCGCCACGATCAATCGACTGCCGGAAGACCGTCTGCATTCCGGCCCCGTGTGCGCCCGCTGCAAGGCTTTGCTATTACCGCTGGCACCTGTGGCGCTTAATGACGCCACCTTGCCGCGATTTATTGCACATACCGAATTGCCGGTACTGGTAGATTTTTGGGCGGCGTGGTGTGGGCCTTGCAAAACAATGGCACCCAACTTTGCCAGCGCTGCGGCACAATTACCGGAAGTGCGGTTTGTCAAAGTGGATTCGGATGCGGCACCATCGTCAAGTGCAAAATACGGCATTCGCAGTATTCCGACGCTAGTTTTGTTTGAAGGCGGGCGGGAAAAGGATCGGATTTCTGGGGTTTTGTCGGCCAAGGATTTGTTGGCTTGGTTGGCGCAGCGGACTGCGTCAAAGGCTGGTTAGCGTTTTACCGTCCAAGAAGCGACTCAGAAAAGACTCATTTGGGTTCGCGGGATTTCTGGTTAACGATTAACTCGTTCGTTTGCAAAAACGGTGGTTCGGCTCCAGGGCTTCCACCTTTAAAGGAAGTGATCTGACCCACCAACTCAAAAATCGCTGCGATAGCAGCGAGGCCAAATGCTCCAGGCATCCAGGATGCAACATAAAAACCCAGGGCTAGAGCCCAACAGATCAGTGCGCAGATGCTGAGAAGTTTCATTTCGCGATTCACCTATTGTGGGCGAATACTCGCCAATACATTGAGTGTTTCCCAATTCCCGCACCCTCGTCAATGTGACTAAAGTTATCTTGCACGGTCAGCCGTTGGGTTAATCCCCCAAATCCGTAACCGCCCCCAAATCAGCCGGTGCCACCAGTCGAATAAATTTCCCCAGCAGCCCGCGCGTGTACTTAGGCGCGCGTGGCAGCCACAGGGTTTTTCGATACGTCATTTCCGCGTCCGAAATATTCAGCGAAACGCTGAGCGTGTGGGCATCAATGGTGATCGAGTCACCTTCTTCAATCAGCGCAATCGGGCCGCCGTCAAAGGCTTCTGGCACTACGTGGCCGACCACCATGCCCCAGGTGCCGCCGGAGAATCGGCCGTCGGTAATCAAGCCGACACTTTCGCCTAAGCCTTGGCCGACCAACGCCGCCGTCGGTGCCAGCATCTCTTGCATACCAGGGCCGCCTTTGGGGCCTTCGTAGCGGATCACCACGACCTCGCCAGGCAAAATGCTTTTCGCACTAATGGCGCGCATAGCCTCGCTTTCCGAGTCAAAAACCCGCGCCGGGCCGGTCATAGCCGGGTTTTTCAGGCCGGTGATTTTCGCCACACAGCCGCGTGGTGCCAGATTGCCGCGCAGAATCGCCAAATGGCCGTGCGCATACAGTGGCTTATCAAAGGCGCGAATCACGTCTTGATCGGCGCGCAGTGCCGGCACTTCCGCCAATTCTTCCGCCATCGTGCGCCCGGTGATGGTCATGCACTCGCCGAAGATAAGGCCATGATCGAGCAACACTTTTAACACCGCAGGCACGCCCCCCGCACGGTGAAAATCAACCGCGACGTATTTGCCAGAAGGTTTTAGATCACACAACACCGGCACGCGCTGGCGCACGCGCTCAAAGTCGTCCAGCGTCCAAATCACCTCCGCCGCATGCGCAATCGCCAAAAAGTGCAGCACGGCATTGGTTGAGCCGCCGGTGGCCATAATCAAAGCCACCGCGTTTTCAATGGACTTACGAGTAATAATTTGGCGCGGCGTGATGTTGTGTTTGATCGCATTAACCAACACCTGCGCCGACTGCGCCGCCGAATCCGCCTTTTCCGCATCGGGGGCGGCCATTTGTGAGGAACCCAGCAGGCTCATGCCTAAAGCCTCAAACGAGCTGGACATGGTATTTGCCGTATACATGCCACCGCAGGCACCCACGCTTGGGCAGGCATTGCGCTCGATGCCCTCGAAATCCTCCGTGCTCATTTTGCCCGCTGCCAGTGCGCCGACCGCTTCAAAAGCGCTGACGATGGTTAGATCAATGCCTTTCCAACGGCCCGGTTTAATGGTGCCGGCGTAGACATAAATGCCGGGAATATTGATGCGCGCCAGGGCAATCATGCCGCCCGGCATATTTTTATCGCAGCCGCCGCAAATCAGCGCGCCGTCCATCGCTTGACCGTTGACCGAGGTTTCAATCGCATCGGCAATCACTTCGCGCGAAACCAGCGAATACTTCATCGCCTCGGTGCCCATGCCGATGCCGTCCGTGACCGTCGGCACGCCAAAAACCTGCGGTTTGGCACCGGCTGCCTCTAACGCAGCGATTGCGCGGTCTACCAGCGGTTGAATGCCCGCATTACAGGGGTTCATGGTTGAATGGCCGTTCGCGACACCGACGATGGGTTTGACGAAATCGCCGTCTTTAAAGCCCACCGCACGCAGCATCGCGCGGTTCGGGCTGCGGGAATCGCCTTCGGTAATGGTGAATGAGCGGCGATTGAGGCGCGTATCGGTTGGGTCGGTCATAGTAGGCTCGGCGAAATCATCAGCATTTGATCATACGTGGCGATTGCATAGCAGCCAAGCACAGGTCGGTTTAAACTCCAGTGATGTCACCTCAACACCCCAACACCGACCTTGCAATCAAAATCAAAACGCTTGCACGCGATTTGGGGTTTCAGCAGCTGGGCATTAGCGACACCGACCTAGCGCTTGCCGATGCGCGCCTTACTGCGTGGGTTGCTGATGGCCGACACGGCGAGATGCACTATATGTATAAGCACGGCAGTAAGCGTACTGCGCCCGCAGAGTTAGTGCCGGGCACGGTGCGGGTTTTAAGCGTGCGCATGGATTATTTCCCGCCGGATATCCAGAATGCGTGGAGCCAATTGGAAAATGCTGAGGCCGCCTACGTTTCCCGCTACGCCTTGGGGCGGGATTACCACAAGGTTTTGCGCGCACGCTTGCAGAGTTTGAGCGACCAAATTGCCGCGCTGATTGGCCCATTTGGCTACCGGGTATTCGTCGATTCCGCGCCCGTGATGGAAAAGCCGCTGGCAGAAAAAGCGGGTTTAGGTTGGATTGGCAAGCACACTAATCTAATTAATAGTAAAGCCGGGTCGTACTTTTTTTTGGGCGAAATTTATGTTGATCTAGATTTGCCAATTGATTTAGCCGCAAGCGAGCACTGCGGTACTTGCACGCGCTGCATCAGCGCCTGCCCAACCGGGGCGATTACCGCGCCCTTTCAGCTGGATGCACGTCTGTGTATTTCCTATTTGACGATTGAGCTAGATGGTGCAATTCCGATTGCGCTGCGGCCAGCGCTCGGCAATCGCATTTATGGCTGTGATGATTGCCAACTCGTCTGCCCATGGAATAAGTTTGCACAGCTTTCAGTAGAGCCGGATTTCCGTGCTCGGCATCAGCTGGATCGCGCGTCCTTACTGGAATTGTTTGCCTGGAACGAGGCCGAATTTTTGAAAAACACCGAAGGCTCAGCGATTCGGCGCATCGGCTATGCGCGTTGGCAGCGAAATTTGGCAGTGGCGCTCGGGAATGCGCCTAGAAGTATCCCGGTAATGGCGGCACTGAGCGCACGATTAGCGGATTGCGTGGATCAAAATTTGGCGGAACATTTGCGCTGGGCGCTGGAGCGTCAGGCAATGCTTTGATCGAATAGCCTTTGATTCACCAACTGAGCGTCGCGATTGTTCGACGCCCAGCGGGGGAAGCCACGAAAGCGCTTACTCGGTAAATTCAATTTCGATGTCGTCTTTGCAGAAATCAAATTTCGCAGGGGCGGATGCGCTGCCATCAGCATAGCCGGCTTTGACCTGCCATTCGCAATCGCTGTTATCAGTCGAGGAATCCCAAGTAATTTTGGTGCTAGCGCCTGCCGCTAAGCCCGCGCCCATGTCAAACTTGCCCCAGGTTTTGCCGTCTTCCGACGCTTCAACACTGGTGATTTTCACCGCCGTCGAGTTGGTAATATTAAACTCATAAGCATTTGCGCCACCCACACATGCAAACAGGGCCACTGCGAGTAAAGTTTTGGTTGCAATTTTTTGGCTAGTGTTTTTCATGAAATCCCCGAATAAGTGATGAGCGGAATGCCCATAGTCAGATTAACATTGGTTTTTAAACCTATGGTGAAGTCTTGGTAGGCGGTACGATTCATTGCATTTGTTGACGACCGACGCAAAAAAAAGCTACCCGAAGGTAGCTTTTTTAGTCAGTTTGGCCGTTTCAGGCTAAGCGGACGCTGTCGATTAGAAGCTGAACTTCACGCCAATTTGCGCCGCCCAACGGGATTCGCCTTTGACGTCTTTGCGAATGAAGCCAGCGGGTGGTGCGAGGAACTGATAGACATACTTACCGTCTTGTACGCCAGCGAAGCGCGCAACGTTGACACTGTAAGGAAACGACGCTTCGTTGATGTTGCCAAATTTCTTGTTAATCAAATTACCGAAGTTCATGATGTCCAGATAGATAAGTGGCTGAACTTTGAACACCATCGGCAATTCTTGTGAAATGCGAACGTCGATCTGGCTCAACCAAGGGGCAACTTTGGCATTACGTTGCGCGATCTGGCCTTGGTGCGTGCGCAAATATTCAACGCTATTAATATAATTATAGAACGCCGCTTCTACAGCCGGGTCGTTAATAACGCGTGTTGTAGTTGCAGGAAGCGTGCCTGCACCCCGGAAAATTGCTTCGCCTGGCTTAGGAATGTAGAACAAATCATTCGTTGCACCATCACCGTTCGCGTCACCGATAAAGCCATAGCTAAATGGACGACCGGAGCGCCCCTCATAGAACGCGCTGAACGTGGTCGGTGCGCCGCTGAAAAATTCATGGCGAATGCTCATGTTGCCGGTAATGCGATCGCGGAAAATGTAATTCGAACGCGCCGAAACATCGTCATTCGGATCGACGGCTAAACGGTTCGACCAGTTAGAGAACGCAACTGACGATGTGCCAGGACTGGAGTCTTTGCCGTCGCTAAAGGTATAGGCCAGGGCTGCCGACCAATTATCAATCATCGGGCGGCTTACCCCCAAGGTAAGGATTTCGCTGTAGCCTTTGCTGGTGTTTTTCAACAGTAAGACGTTACCGAAGCTTCGATTGCGGTTCTGTCGATTGGCGGCACCTGGAACGTTAGGGTTTAAGAAGCCGGTCGCTGCATTGGTCGACCAGTAGCTTAAGCGGCCATCTGGATTGCGCCCTGTTGGTGCGCCCAAATTGAGGTTTTCATAAAACAGATTGGTATCGGTTTGCGTCAAGATGTATTCGGCGCTTCCGACTAAGCCTAACCAGGGAAGCTCGCGCTCAAACGCAAGCGAACCTTTCCAAGTTGAAGGCTGCTCGAAGTTTTTTGCGACAAAGTCAATATTCGGGGTCGGTGGTGCGCCAACTGGACGCGGTTGATTGTTTGGATCAAACACGAATGGGAAAGTGATCGGGGCAGCGGTGGTGCTGGTTATGTTAAAACCGCTGGAGAGCAAGCCAGAATTGCTGAATGAGTTGCTCAACCAAACTGAAGGTGAGCTACCTGCAAACAGGCCAATACCGCCGCGAAGTTGGGTTTTGACGTCGGAGTCAAAGGTGTAGTTAAAGCCAGCGCGTGGCTGAATTATGTAATTCCCGTCAACCGTTGAGCTGTTGTCGTAACCAAAGGCGGTTTGTGCCGCTTGATTAAATGCTGGTTTCTCTTGCAGGCTAGGCGTGTCATAGCGCAGGCCATAATTAAGCGTCAAATTATCGTTGACAGTCCAATTGTCTTGCAAAAAGAACCCGTATGTTTTAAGCGCAAAATTCGCCGCGACAGAGTTTCGATCCGTGCTTGTGATTGGGAAATTATATTGATAGCGATTGATTTGGCCTGCCTGGAAGTCTGCAATGCTGGCGTACGAGTAGGTGCCGTTAGTGTCTTGCAAGAAAAGATTGAACGTATCGTTTTTCTTGTAATCGACGCCGAAGGAAACGGTGTGATCACCAATAAAGTAGTTGCCTTTCAAGAAGCCGACTGTAGTGTTGCTTTCTAAAACATTCGATTGACGCGAACGCTCGGTGCCGAATACCACTTGATCAACACCATTATTGACGCGCACCGTAACTTGCGGAGTGAAGCTGGCATTTTGTGGAATACTGGAGTAATCGTTGCGCGACAAACTCAGTTCTGTTGAGAATGAGTCGGTCCAATCGCTATAAAGTTGGCCCGTTAGGTTCTTATTGACGACATTGTCAAAGTACCAGTGGTCGGCCGTCGAGACAGATGAGTTCGAAATGTCTGGAGTGCGCTGTGTTTGCCCAGGTGTACGGCCGTAACGAATTGAGGCGCGGTGCTGGTCAGAAATATTCCAGTCAATTTTAGCGATGAGCTTTTCGTCAGTGGTGCTCAACGCACTCAGGCTGGATTGACCAATTGTGAAGCCCAAGACTTGGGCGCGTGCAGCAATTGCTGCCAAGTCAGCATCACTGACAAACTGCGAGGAAACACCGTTAACGATGCGGCGATTGACGACGGGTGCCGGAGCCGAACGTTCAAACTTTTCATAAGCTAAGAAGAAGAACAAACGGTCTTGCAAAATAGGGCCGCCGACAGTGAAACCGTAGGTCTTTTCGTCATTAAAGCCGGTGAAGTTGGTATTCGTCGTGCCGTCGCCTACCCAGTTATTCTTGCGATAGACGCCATAAACGGTGCCCTTGAAGTCATTGGTGCCGGATTTCGTGACTGCGTTGATATTTGCGCCGGTGGAATCGCTTTGCGAAACGTCATAACCGGCAACGTTAATGTTCAACTCTTCAATCGCGTCAATCGAGATCGGGTTGCCCAAGGAGGGGAAGCCGCTGTCATTTAGGCCGAATTCGTCGTTGCTTGACACGCCGTCAATGGTGATGTTGTTGTAGCGATTGTTTTGCCCTGCAGCGGATATACCACCACGCTCTTTGTCAACCTGCACCAAACGCGGGTCTAAGCGAACATAATCTTCGATCGAGCGGTTAATTGACGGCAAAGCCTCAATTTGTGCGCGCGTGACGTTGGTTGCAGCGCCCATTTTGGTGGAGTCAAACACATCGGAAACGCGGGCTGCGGTAACAACCACTTCGCCCAAAACGTCTTCACCGCCACCCATAATTAAATTCACGGTGCCGACTTCACCTAAGCGTAGTTCAACATCGTCTTTTTTGGCCGCTTCCAGGCCATCTTTTGACACAGAAATCACGAAGCCACCGCCAACGCGCAGGCCTTTAGAGCTGTAGCGGCCGTTTGAGTCGGTGGTCACTAACTTACGGGTGCCCGAAGGCGTGTGCAAAATTTCAACGACTGCACCTGCAACAGGCGCGCCTTCGCCATTGAGCACGCGGCCGGTGACGGAGGAGGAGGTGTCCTGGGCGAGTGCAATGGCACTCATCAGGCCGAACGCGATGGCGCTAACCACTAAGCGTATACGGGGTAGGGCGGGGGTAGTGTTTTTTGACATGAAATGCTTCCTATGCAAATGAGTAGCGTGCAAATTGCCCGCAGCTAACTAGTTTGGACTAGATTTGGCTGGGCGGATCGACAGACTTGAGGTTTAACGCTTGAAGTTTAACGAAAAATTTAGTTTTGAGGCGCAATTTTAGCGCGCTAAGAATGACAATTTTGTTGCGCTCGGGCAAATAAACGTCGACTTGTCCGTATCGCCCTACTTGCCAACACACCAATGTTCAGTTTGAAGCGCGCTAGGTAAGCTTCGATAGGCCAGGGGATGCGGGCAAATAGCGAATCTGGACGCTTGCGCCGACGCTTGGTTTTGCATTGACGCTAGGCCAGGGCAAAGTACGCGTGTAGTGGGTGCCCGCAACTTCATATTTTACAATGACGTTGAACCAAGCGCCGGATGCTTCGATTTCGGTAATTTCCGCGCTGGTAACTTGACCATCGCGAGCTAAGTTGGCGTAGGGGTCAGAATTTCGTGAGCGCAAAACGCGAAGTGCTGCGCCTAGGGCGAAGCCGATGCAGGCGATTAGGATTATTAGGGGCCAGGACATGGATTGGGCTCGCAGAGCTTGGAGCCTTGAGGATAGCGCAAACAAAAAAAGCCGAAAGCTTTCTTGCATAGAGGATAGCGCAAACAAAAGAGCCGATAACCTTCTTGCATAGAGGATAGCGCAAACAAAAAGGCCGATAACCTTCTTGCATACCGACCGTTTTTGCTTATTTATACTTGATGAAGTGGTGGGCGGTACTGGGATCGAACCAGTGGCCACTGCCGTGTGAAGGCAGTGCTCTACCGCTGAGCTAACCGCCCAGAACTTTAAGCCGCGCAATGTAGCGGCGTGGCATGAGCGCGTCAACTGCACTCGTTTAGCTTCGTTCATGCGCTACCTCTTTTCAAATAGGTAAAGATCAAATCAGCTTAATTTCGCGCAGGCGCTCCATCAAATAATCATGCGCGCTAATGGGCGTGGGGTAGCGATTGGGGCGCTCGGGGGTGATGCAGCTTGGCAATGTCTCGATTAAATAATCGGGATTAGGATGCAGGAAAAATGGGATCGAGTAACGTGGCTGGCGGCGCTTTTCACCTTCAGGGTTGATTACTCGATGCGTGGTTGAGGGCAGCACATGATTGGTTAGCCGCTGCAGCATATCGCCGATATTGACCACGATCACATCACCCGCTGCACCTTTGGGCGTGGTGACCGGCAGCCAAGAACCATCACGGCGCAATAATTGCAAACCCTCAGCGGACGAGCCAATCAGTAAAGTAATGAAGTTGATATCTTCATGCTGGCCGGCACGCACGCTGGAAGTGTTGCCTTCTTGGATCGGCGGGTAGTGAATCGGGCGTAAAATGGAATTGCCCAGCTCGACTTTGTCTTCAAAGAAGGTTTCGGGCAATTGCAGATAGAGTGCAATCGCCATCAGCATTTGTCGACCCAGTTGATCCAATGCTTCAAATAAGCTGTAGCTTACTTTTTCAAAATCGGCGATTTCTGTCGGCCACAGGTTTGCAGGCATGACCTCTTGAAAAGGATGGCCCGGCGGCAAATTTCGCCCGACATGCCAAAACTCCTTTAAATCCGGAAATTTGGAGTCCTTCGCAGTTTCAATGCCAAAACCGGTGTAGCCGCGCGCGCCGCCCATGCCCTTTAAGTGATAGCGAAGCTTGACCTCAGTGGGTAACGCAAAAAACCGCTCGAACGTTGCATAGGCTGACTTGATTAACTCCCCAGATACGCCGTGGTGCGTGATCGCGACAAAACCAAATTCAGCGTAGCCAGCGCCCAGCTCGCGGACGAAATTTTCGCGATCATTATACAGGCGGCGAAAGTCCAACGTGGCAATGGTTGCCGGTAGCGCGGAATCAGCTGGGGGAAAAGCTGGATTGGTTACTGCGTCCATCGAATGATTCTCCGTGAAGCGAAATTTCGGTAACCTTCGCGCATCCCTGAGCTAGACGCAAGTCCATGACTAGACATTCTAAGTTTTTGCCGATCCTTTGAAGAAGAGCTTTCGCATGCGATCAGAGGCGACATTGGCCTTTGTTGAAGGCGTTTCTGAGTGCCAGCGATGAATTTCTGGCAACTTGCGAGTGATGTGGTTTTTCGCCTCTTTCGGCGCTTTGAAACGCTGAGTGCGGGGCTTCATCGGCGCCGGGGCCGGTATTTGGTCGTGGCATTGCCAATGCTTTGGCTAAGCTTATTTTTTTTAGCACCGCTGCTGATTGTATTGAAAATCAGTTTCGCCGAGCCAAAGCTTGCGCAACCACCTTACACGCCCTTGGTGCAATTAGCCGCAGAAGGTGAGTATAAAACCACCCTCACCTTAAGTACCGAAAGCTACGCGCTCATTAAAGAAGATGAGCTATATCGCGCGGCGTTTTTAAACTCGATAAAAACGGCGACTATTTCGACAATATTAACGCTTATTCTTGGCTTTCCAATGGCCTATGCGATCGCGCGAGCGCGGCCGGATCGGCGTCTAATTTTGCTGATGTTAGTGGTGTTGCCGTTTTGGACGTCATCACTTTTAAGAACTTATGCTTGGCTTGGAATGCTAAAAGGTTCAGGCATTATCAATAATATTTTGATCGGCATTGGCATCATTAGTGAGCCGCTGCGTATTTTAAATACGGATTGGGCTGTTTATTTAGGCATTGTTTATGGCTACTTACCGTTTATGGTGCTGCCCTTAGTTGCGACATTGGTGAAAATGGATTTAACTCTGCTTGAGGCTGCCGCAGACTTGGGATGCAGGCCGCTTAAAGCATTTTTCAAAATAACCTTGCCTTTAGCTATGCCGGGAATTATTGCCGGATCAATGTTGGTTTTTATTCCGACACTGGGCGAATTTGTAATTCCTGATATTTTGGGCGGCCCAGATAGTTTAATGATTGGTCGGGTGATTTGGAATGAGTTTTTTACCAATACTCAATGGCCATTAGCGTCCGCAATTGCCATTACGATGCTGATATTAATTGTACTGCCGCTATTAATTTTTGAATATGTGCAACACACTTATTTTTCCGTAAAAAGGCACGCTTAGGTGAAACGTAACTGGTTTTTATTATCCTGGTTAGCTTTTAGCTATGCATTTTTATATTTGCCGATTGCGTGGCTCATTATTTATTCGTTTAATGCGAATAAAATGATGTCGGTTTGGGGTGGTTTTTCGACCCGTTGGTACGGCGAGTTATTAAGCAATGAGGCGTTAATGGCTGCCGCTAAAAACTCTTTAATCGTTGCCACCCTCTCTGCCAGTTTGGCGGTGATTGTCGGGACTCTGGCCGGTTTGGCGTTAACCCGTCTGGGGCGATTTAGGGGCCGCACGCTGTTGACGGCATTGACCTCTATGCCTTTGGTGATGCCGGAAGTGATGTTGGGCCTGTCGGCGCTGCTGCTGTTTGTAACTTTGCAGAGCGCTTTTGGCTGGCCCGAACGCGGTTTGGGCACGATTACCATTGCGCACGTCACCTTATGCAGCTGTTACGTGACGGTAGTGGTGCAGTCGCGCTTGAGCCAAATGGATGACAGCTTGGAAGAGGCGGCGATGGATTTAGGCGCGAAGCCTTGGCGCGTGTTTATGCAGATCACGCTGCCGCTGATTACGCCGTCCTTGATTGCCGGTTGGCTACTGGCGTTTACGTTGTCTTTAGATGATCTGGTGGTGGCAAGTTTTACCTCCGGTCCCGGTGCTACCACGCTGCCGATGGCGATTTATTCCAAAGTGCGGCTGGGTTTAAGCCCAGAAATTAATGCGTTAGCCACAATGATTGTTTTGCTGGTAACGCTGGCACTAGTGGTCACGTATTTTGCGCTTGGGCGAACGAAACAAGGCAGTGAACGCAGTTGAACTGGCAGGTGATTCCGTTACCAGCAGTTGTGCCGATTCCTTGGCGCAATGGCGGTGGCATCACGCGCGAAATGCTCGCTTTCCCCGATGCGGAAAATTGGATTTGGCGTATTTCAGTCGCCGAAGTTGCAAGTGATGGCGCTTTTTCATACTTTCCTGGCGTGCAGCGCTGGCTAGCGATCCTGAGTGGTGCTGGTGTGCGATTAAGCATGGACGCTGAGGTGATTGAACTGACTGAGCGAAGTGCGCCTCTGGCGTTTAGTGGTGCCACGGCGGTGCATTGCAATTTGCTGCGTGGGCCAGTGCAAGATTTAAATTTGATGCTGCGGGCAGGGCCAAATTTGAAGCAGGCAAATGTTGGGCAAATGCGGCGCATATTTGGCAAGCAGCGATTCGTTATCGACGCCGCGAAAACCGTTGCCATCTATAGCGCGAACGCGCCCGCAGTTTTACAGTTGAATGGCGTAAGGTTTGTGCTGTCCGAATCGGCGCTGGCGTGGCAATCGTTGCCAGCGTGCGCGGAACTGGTCATTGCAGCAACCAGTGCAATTTTGATGGTGATCGCGCTCGAAATTGAAAATGTGCCCGGCGCGCCTGACATTGCCACCGAATTACTGCAGCGTTTTGTGTGCCGGTAACGCCGCCTTCTTTGGCCGCGCTTTCGCGGCTAAGTTTGCAACTTCCAGATACAGCATTAACGCGGTGATCTTGGTAAATTCTGCAAGTTCCATCAGTGCCGTCTCGTTGCCTTCGGCGTCATCGTCAAGCTCTATTTCAGTTCGAGCAATTCGCTCTAAATCGCGCAAACCTTCGCGCGCTTCTTTACTGAGCTTTTTTTCCTGATTGAAGCCGCCCAAACCCAATCCGCCTAAAAAGCCGCTGCACCACTGCGTCAAGGCATCAGAGCGTTCACTCAGATCGTGCAAATCGTCAGGCAATAAAAGCTCGAAGCGCATTTCTGTTTGCGCAAGTAGTTTGATCGTGGCTTGGGCGAAGCCATCCAGCTCGCTTTCGGTGCCATCGGGCAGCTCTAAATCATGTTCATCCAATACGATGGCGATCCAATGCGCAACCGGTGTGCCGGGCGCTACCATCCCGTCGTGTTCTTGGCTGAGCACTTCATCGAGAGTGGCGCGCGCCTGCATCTCGCCACCCGCGCACACATAGCCAACCAGGGAGCCGTGCACGTGCGCGGCACTGACGCTCAAGTTGAGTTCATTGGTTAGATCACTCAGCCATTCGTAGTCGTAAGAATCTTGCATGGATAGGTTTGGGCCTTAAATTAGGTGAGCGTCGCGTGTGCGGAACTATCAGCGCTCAAGGATACGACTTCAATGCCCAGCAGTTCAGTTAATTCATGCAATAGCCGATTTATGAGGGGCAAGAGCGCTGGGTCATAGAGTGCGCCGCGATCTAAGTTTTCAATCCGCCCAAAAACGCAAATGCGCAGCTGTTCGGCGGTGCGCACCCGCGCTTCGCAATCGCGCAAAATACGCTCGAATTCGCCGCGCGTGGGCTGGCAGTGCAGTGCGTTAAACAAGGCGGCGAAGGCATCAATTAGGGCTTGGGTGTTTACGCCCAAACCAAAATCTTCGGGTTTGAAGTCAAATAAGCCCGCGCTGGCATCGGTGAAAATGCGAAAGCTGCATTTTTGCAGCGAGTGATACAGTGCTTCGTTAGAAATCAATAGCACCAGCAAATTGCGCCGGTGCGCAATGACGGTGCCGCCGCGCTCAGTCCAAACGCCACTTTGGATAAACTGAAAAAGCCTGAGCTGATCGGCAAAGTCACAGGCCTGCAGCTGGTCGAGAATCAGCAGCGTGCGGCTGGACTCGCTGAACGCACAGGCCTCGGTCAAAATGCGCTCGAAAGCATTGAGCGGCACAGCGGCACGACGGTCGCCCGTGTCAATATTTTCGTCGTCTTCATCACGGCTAGGGGTCGCTGGCTCTGGCGTTTGCGGGCGGGTAAAGTCGTGATATAGCCGCTGTGGGTAGGCCAGCGCTAAGCCTAAAGCATGCGCAAAAGCCGTTTTTCGGCGCGCTACTGCGCCGACCAATTCAGCGGTACGAACCGAGCTGTTTTCGGATTCCAGCAGTGTGCGCACCGTAAAATCATAATCTTCATTACTTTCAAAGCCAAATTCGGCTAATTTTTTTCGTAAGGACATACTGTTTTGCCGAGCTATTTGGGTTCGAGTTTATGCAATCGCGCCCCTTTGCGTTGCAGAAGTTTTGCCCAAGCTTGCTACCATTGCCGTTTAATTTTGGCGAAACCGCTCATGCTTGCTTTCCTTTTAGCGCACGGCCTTGTGACTGCCGCTGCAGCCATAACCACCTGCAGCGTGGTGCTGCCGCCTGATCTTGTACAGGGTTCACTCGTTCGTGGGCGTGGCCCTGTAGGCAGTAAAATTACCTATTTGGGCCGCCAGCTTGCGCAAACTGCGGCCGGGGATTTTGTTTTTGGTATCGCCTTTGACGCGGCAAAGGTTGCGTCCTTACAGATTAAAGGCAAGGGCTGTAGCGCGACAATCAACTTTCCCGTCACGCAGCGAGTTTACGCCACCGAGCGCGTCGATGGTGTGCCGCAAAATACCGTTACGCCAGATCCAGAAACCGCCAAACGCATCGCCTTAGAAGCCAACATGATTCAAAAGGCGCGGGCGGTGGACTCCAAGTTGCTGTTTTGGCAACAGCCCTTCCAATGGCCCGCGACCGGGCGCTCCAGCGGTGTGTACGGTAGCCAGCGCATTCTAAACGGCTTGCCCAGCAGCCCGCACTTAGGGTTAGATATGGCCGCCCCCACGGGCACGCCCGTTCTTGCCGCGCTGCCGGGTAAAGTCACCCTAGCCCATGCGGGGATGGTGATGACCGGTAAAACCCTAATTATTGATCATGGTTTTGGCATCAACACGGTCTATATCCACATGAGCGAAATCGCGGTCAAAGAAGGGCAAATGCTGACGGCGGGCCAACTTATTGGCGCAATCGGCACCACCGGGCGCTCAAACGGCCCGCATTTGCATTTCCAGGTGCAGTGGTATCAAGAAAAGCTAGACCCGGCTTTGGTGCTGCCAGCAAGAGAATAGTTGCTCTGCACATTCGTCATCCCCGAGCATTTTTGTCGGGGATCCAGCCTCTTTGCGTTATGAATTCACTGGGTTTAATTCACTGGGTTTAATTCACTGGGTTCACGCTAAAAATACGCGGTAATGTCGAATTAACGGTCCGCCACTTTACCTAAGCGTGGCCGACGTAGCCCGCAACGGCATGCCAGTTGACTCCCATCAGCGCCGCCGCTTTTTGCCAGCGCTGCTCAATTGGGGTGGAAAACATCAATTCATGGCTTACGGGCGCATTCAGCCAAGAATTTTGCGAAATTTCCGCTTCTAATTGGCCTTCACCCCAGCCGGAAAAACCGAGTGCTACTAGATAATGGCGTGGCCCTTCGCCTTCCGCAATGGCTTCGAGCAAATCGCGCGAGGTGGTCAAACACAGCCCGCCGCGTAGCCGCATGCTGCTTAGAAACTCACCGCATGGCTCATGTAAAACAAAACCACGGTCATTTTGTACCGGGCCACCTAAAAATACCGGCTGTGCCGCAACTTCAGGCAGCGCGGTGCTGATTTTCATTTGCTCCAATACTTCGATCAGTCGAAAGTTAGCAGAGCGTGATACCCCGATTCCCATCGCGCCATCGGCATCATGCTGACACATATAAGTTACGCTGCGCGAAAAATTAGGATCGTCCATGGCAGGCATAGCGATCAACAACTGATTGGCAAGGTAGGTGCGCGGTAACATGCGCTGAATGTAGCGCTGATGCATTCAAAAAGCTAATTCAGAAAGCGAATTCGCCGTTAATAGTCGGTATATTCAAAAAGCCAATTCGCCGTAATAGTCGGTATGCACGACTAACTTGATTCGGTTCCCCTAACTGCAATTACCAATCCCGCAGCTCAAACCGCACCGCATCGCCAGCGGCAAATAAGCAGGGTTTTTCGCGCGCTACGTCGAATAAAACTGCGTTAGTAATGCCAACTACGTGCCAACCGCCGGCCGAGCGTGCAGGGTAGATGCCGGCAAAAGCGCCACCAATGGCAATGCTGCCTTTAGCGACGCTTATTCGCGGTTTGGCTAAGCGCAGCATTGCTAGCGCTTCGGGCAGTCCGAGCAAATACGGAAAACCCGGCTTAAAGCCAATCATGGCGACGGTGAAGTTGACCGCACAAAATTGCGTGAGCCACTCATGTTCTGAGCGATTCGCGTGCGTTGCAAGCGCCGTTAAATCTTGCTGAAATTCAGCGTCGAGCGCAGCACGGCTGAAACCGATTAAATGCGTATGGTTGATGTTGCGCGCATGACATTCAAATTCTTGCAGAAGCGCGCTTTGCACTTGGCGCAAGGCAAGCTGGGCGTCGGTATTAGGCTGCAACCTCAAGGTAACGCTGTCAAACGCGCAAATTGCTGCGCTGACACAGGTGAGTTCGCGCAACTGTTGCGCAAGCGCCTGTAGCGTTTTGCTCAACTGCGGCGAGGGTAGGGCACCGACCGCGATCACCTGAAGCGCCAAATCGCCCAAAAAAAAGACGCGAAAGTCAGCCATGCGCGAACTTATCAAACTAGCAACGCCGAATCATGCCTCAAGCATCATTTCCAATCAGAGTTGGCAGTACGTTATAGACTTTTTCGACGCCGCGCAGCATGCCCCGACGTTCGGAGGCATTGAGCGGTGCGGACAGCATTTCTAGAATGCTCCAATAGTCGGGCAGCAGCTTATCCAGTAGCTTTTTGCCTTTTTTGGTTAGTTCAAGCGTAAGCGCGCGGCCATCGGTCGAATGCGGTTTACGCTCGACAAGCGCGTCTTTTTCGAGATTGTCTAACAGCCCCGTAATCGTCGGGCGGCGCACTCCCAGTTTGCGGGCAATTTGCGCAGGCTTTGGTGCGTCTTGCTTGTCTTGGGCGCAGAACGCTGCAATCGTGAGCAGCATATTGAATTTGCCGCTACTAATGCCGTGTTGGCGAAATAGCCGATCCAGTGTGGTAAGCGTGGCATCTGCGGAGCGCAGCAGCAGAAGTGTGGTTTCAACGCCGGAGATATCCGTGCCAGTACGGCAGGTATTCTTTGCATATTCGATCTCAACGCTCACATCCAGATCGTAAACTTCTGCGGCGTTCGCCATGGCTTTGCTCCAGCGCTGTGCTTGTAAGTTCACTAAGTATACAAGGTGCGGAGCCTAACGAGAAGTAGCTTTAACAAAATATTGTAAGTGTATGATTTAAATCTATTTGTGTCTAAAAGTGATGCGGCCTTTGCTTAAATCGTAAGGTGTCATTTCTACTTTGACCTTATCGCCCGTCAAAATACGGATATAGTTTTTGCGCATTCGCCCGGAAATATGGGCGGTGATAATGTGGCCATTTTCGAGCTTTACCCGAAACATTGTGTTCGGTAAGGTCTCGTCAACAACGCCTTCCATTTCAATTTGATCGTCTTTTGGCATTTGGTTTCGCGTACAGGGTTAAGGGGGCGCATTCTGCCTAAATTCCGGCAAAAATGCTTGGTTCTGCACCGCTTAGACGTTCTATGGTTGCGTAGTTTTCATTTAACGCGTGCATTCTTCACCTTGGTGCAACGGCCTGCACGCTAGTTTTAAGAGCGATGTGACAACACAATCAAAGCGAGTCAATCGCTGGGCGCAGCAAAATATTTAACCTAACTTTGGAGATCTAAGCGATGAAAACGGCACTCATTACGGGCGCACGCGGTGGTGTGGCACAAGCGCTAGCGGCAACGCTGCGCAGCTCAGGCTTTCGTCTAGCCTTGGTTAGCCGGGATATTTCTGCGCTTGAGGCTCATGCGGACGATCTCCTGATTGAAGCAGACGTATCGAGCGTTACCGGTGCGCAGCTTGCAGTTAAATCCGCCACCGATGCTTTTGGTGCGCCGCCCAGCGCGTTTGCGCACTGCGCGGGCTCAACTGTGATCGCGCCGATCGCTCGCACCAAGGAAGAGCAGTATCGCGCCTGCATGGCAGCGAATGTCGACAGCGCGTTTTTCTGCACGCAAGCCTATTTGGCGGCCTTGAGTAACGCTAAACAAGCGGGCGCAGTCGTGCTGTTTTCATCGGTGGTGGCAGGCATGGGTGTGAGCAATCACGCGGCGATTGCGGCGGCAAAAGGTGCCATTGAAGCGCTCACGCGATCCTTAGCGGCGGACTACGCGGCTTTAGGCGTGCGTGTTAATTGCGTGGCGCCGGGGCTGATGCGCTCACCGATGACCGCACGGATGTTGGGTTCCGAGGCGGCTGAGCGGCAAATTGCGGCGCAATATCCGCTTGGTTTTTTTGGTGACGCCAGCGATGGCGCAGCGGCAGCGGCATTTTTATTGAGCGATCAGGCGCGTTGGATCACCGGCCAAATCTTGCATCTGGACGGTGGTTTTTCCGCGATTCGACCCTACGTCAAGCTGTGAGCGCGCGATGAGCGCGATCGTTTGGCTGCGCCGTGATCTGCGCTTGCATGACAACGCCGCCCTAAATGCAGCGGCGGCAACCGGCTTGCCCATTACAATCTTATATATTCACGACGACAGCGACGCAGGCGGATGGCGGCGCGGCGCGGCAAGCCGCACATGGCTGCATAAGAGCTTAGGCGCGCTGGCGCAAAGCCTAGAAAAAATCGGCGCGACTTTGTTGATTCGAGCAGGCAAAAGCGCTGAGGTTTTGGCGCACTTGATCGCTGAGCTTGAAGCTACTCACGTATTTTGGCACCGTTTGTACGAGCCTGAGGCGGTGCAGCGCGATAGTGAAATCAAAGCCACGCTAAAAGCAAACGGCATTGTCGTCGTAAGTTTTCCGGGGCATTTATTGAATGAACCGTGGGCGTTCAAAACCGGCGCGGGCGATGTCTATCGGGTGTTTACGCCGTACTGGCGCAACGCGATGACGCGCTTAGCGCCGATTGCGCCATTGCCTGCACCCTTAGCGATTGTGCCTGCGCTTAATAAGCATGGCTCGGCACCGAGCGGCGTGCCGTTAGCGGCTTTAAAGTTAACCTCAAAACTGGGCTGGGACACGGAATTTTGGCCGCATTTTACGCCGGGCGAAACGGGCGCTTCGGAAGCGCTAGAGGTATTTTGCGAGGGCGCATTGGCGCACTACACGCAGGGCCGTGATCGACCGGATCAAGTTGGCACCAGCCGTTTGGGGCCGCACCTGCATTTTGGCGAATTGAGCGTCAACCAAATCGCGTATCGGGTTGCGCAAGATCCTCAGCTAAGTTCTGCTGCGGTCAGGCCGCACGCCGAGTTTTATCTACGCGAATTAGGCTGGCGGGATTTTTCGCATCAGCTGCTATTTCATTTCCCGCACACAAGCAACCAGCCGCTCAACACCAAGTTTGCCAAGTTTCCCTGGGCGCAGCCGACGCTAGGTCAAACGCGCGATGGTCTCTCTAGCGATGTCAAATTACGCGCTTGGCAGTGCGGGCAAACGGGTATTCCGATTGTCGATGCGGGTATGAGGGAACTCTATGAAACCGGTTGGATGCACAACCGGGTGCGCATGATTGTGGCAAGTTTTTTGACGAAAAACCTGCGCTACCACTGGCTGCATGGCGCGCAGTGGTTTTGGGACACTTTATTAGATGCCGATTTGGCTAATAACACGCAAGGCTGGCAGTGGTCTGCCGGTTCAGGTGCCGACGCAGC